>JBALVP010000142.1:0-3994 GCA_036961395.1 Porticoccus sp. | reverse complement strand
CAAGCTTTATTTGTGTGGAAACAGTATGTTGCCTGGTTAGTTTGGAGGCAGCAACGATACTTGTTTAACCCCTTTAATTTCGCTTAACCCTATAAAATTATATGGGTAAACTTATGGGGGTATGCAAAGAGGGTGATCAAAAAATAATCGTTAGGATCACATTAATCTGTTAAACTTTACTGTTCATTGTGAACCCTTTAACCACCCCGGTTATACGTGTTGTTTGGGCTATACTTATTTTATACGGGTATTTCGGGAAATAACTACAAAGATATTAAATTATGTATAAAGACCTCAATGCAAGACTACAAGAGACCTCTGATACGCCATGGGACAATGCCTATGAGCACTTGGCTGCCTATAAAGCAGAGAAGGGCAACTGTTTAGTCCCTCAGTTTCACATAACCTACGATGGCTTTGCCCTAGGATTTTGGTTGCTTAGGCTGCGTTGTGATCGGGATGACGGCGTGCTTTCAGAAGATCAGATAAAGCGTCTGGATACGCTGGAATTTGTATGGGAACCACATGAGCCGCTTTGGGAAAAGGGGTTTGCTGCGTTGCAAGCCTATCTAGCTGAGCACGGCCACAGTCTTGTTCCTGAAAATTACGTTACAGAAGATGAGCATTACGAACTTGGGGCGTGGGCAAGGGCGCAGCGTCTGACGGAAGGTAACTATCCTCGCGAGAAATATCAGCGCCTGTGTGCATTGGATTATGTTTGGGATCTTCAGCGGTACGCTTGGGACAGGGCGTTTGCTGCTTTGGAGGCCTACAAGGCGGAGAATGGTGACTGTCTGGTTCCTCAAGACTATATGACAGAAGATGAATTGGAACTGGGTCTTTGGGTGGCCAAACAGCGTACCGATTTACATTATAGTTTTCTTGAAGAGGGTAGAATGCTGAAGCTGGATGCTCTGGGTTTTGCCTGGGCAGTACAGGATGACGGTGCGGGAATTACGCTGCATATTCCTAGAAAGCTAGGCTAGATAGAGTTAAGCACAGTGCTTTAAGGCGCGGTGTTACATAAAAAAGGGTCGCTTATCAGGCGACCCTTTTTTTGGTTTTTAATTAGTGCTTCAACCTTTTATATTTCACTCGCTTAGGTTGAGCATCCTGCCCCTTCCGTTTAATAAAGTCTTCGTGGTATTCAGTGTAATCACCTTCAAATAATACGACTTCACTGTCGCCTTCGTAGGCGAGGATATGGGTGGCAACACGATCCAGAAACCAGCGGTCATGGGAGATGACCATCACGCAGCCGGGGAACGTTTGGATGGCTTCTTCTAATGCGCGCAGGGTTTCAATATCCAAGTCGTTTGATGGCTCATCCAGTAGTAACAGGTTGGCACCTTGCTTGAGAGTATTGGCTAGATGTAGGCGGCCGCGCTCACCGCCGGATAGTTCACCCACACGTTTTTGCTGATCACCACCTTTGAAATTAAAGCGGCCGGCATAGGCGCGGGATGAAACCTGGTAGTTGCCAATTTGTAGATTGTCTTGGCCACCTGAAATTTCTTCCCAGACAGTTTTGCTGTCATCCAAGTTTTCTCGACTTTGCTCTACAAAGGCCAGGTTAACAGTTTCACCGAGGGTGATGGTGCCGCTATCAGGTTGTTCGGTACCTGCAATCATACGGAACAGGGTGGATTTACCCGCACCGTTACCACCGACAATACCGACTATGGCACCTTTGGGAATACTGAAGGACAGGTTATCTAGCAGCAGTTCGTCGCCAAAGCTTTTGCTGACACCATCAAACTCAATAACCTTGTCGCCGAGGCGTGGGCCAGGTGGAATATAAATTTCATTGGTTTCGTTACGGTTTTGGAAATCCTGAGAGTTCATTTCATCAAAACGGGCCAGACGAGCTTTGTTTTTGGCGCGACGACCTTTGGGGCTTTGGCGAACCCATTCAAGTTCGTGCTTAATGGTCCGCTGGTGGGCATCTTCTTGTTTTTGCTCAGAGGCAAGACGTTGTTCTTTGGTTTCCAGCCACGTCGTGTAGTTGCCTTCGTAGGGAATGCCATGGCCTCGGTCCAGCTCTAAAATCCAGCCAGCAACATTGTCGAGGAAGTAGCGGTCGTGGGTTACCGCGACCACGGTGCCAGAGAACTCTTCGAGGAATTTTTCCAGCCAATAAACCGATTCAGCATCCAGGTGGTTGGTGGGCTCATCGAGCAAAATCATATCGGGTTTGGAGAGCAGTAGACGGCACAAGGCTACCCGACGTTTTTCACCGCCAGACAGTTTGGTGACATCGGCTTCCCAGGGTGGCAGGCGCAGGGCATCGGCAGCGACTTCCAGTGTGTGATTAAGGTTGTGGGCATCCCAGGTTTCAATAATATTTTCCAGCTGGCCCTGACGTTTGGCCAGTTTATCGAAATCCGCATCCGGTTCAGCGTAGTCAGCAAAGACTTGATCCAATTCTTTCAGGGCATCGATGGCTTCGCGAACACCATCTTCCACATTGCCTCGTACGTCCTTTTCAGGATCAAGCTGTGGCTCCTGGGGCAAGTAACCGACTTTGATATCCGGCATGGGGCGAGCTTCGCCCTGAATATCGGTGTCGAGCCCCGCCATAATTTTCAGCAGTGTGGATTTACCTGAGCCGTTAAGGCCGAGTACGCCGATTTTTGCACCGGGGAAAAAGGACAGTGAAATATCTTTGAGGATTTCACGCTTGGGTGGGACAACTTTCCCCACTCGGTTCATGGTGTATACGTATTGAGCCATTGGATTCAGTAACTATCAGGTTGTTTAGATGGCCAGTATTCTAGCGGAAATAACCAACGAACAGGAAAGGATTGGTGGCAATCGCTTGCCTGACAGTTTATTCAGGCTTTTACGGGTTGATCAAAACCAAGGTTACCCATTTCAATGCCGCGCCGGAAATCGAGCATATGTTTTTTCATCCACTCTTCGGCTTTGTCAGGGTTGTTCTCGCAAATGGCACCATAAATATGTTGGTGTGCCACCAGAATACGTTCGCCGGGAGACAGTGCCCGGATGACGGCACCCCAGGCAACGGGGTAAAACAGCTCGTTGAGAGGAGACCTGGCCAGCAGTAGGGCGCTGTTGTGGGTGGCGTTTGCTAGCAGGTCGTGAAACTCAATTTCAGCGTCCAGTAGTGCATCGTGGTCATCCATCACTTCGCGGGTGCGGACTAGGTTGGCGGCCAATAATAGCTTATCTTTTTTGGTGGCTGTCGTGCAGGCCAACTTGCTGGCTAGAGGTTCCAGCCCCATGGCCACCTGCCATAACTCTTCATAGGTCACTTGATGCATCAATAGGGCAGAGCTGACAGAGCGCCCCACTGCCTCTGTTTGAGGTAGTGTCACCACTAATCGTTTGCGGTCGGCTCGACCCAGAATGCCACCGTGTTCCAGTAGCCGAATCGCTTCTCTAATCGTCGAGCGTGTAACACCAAATTGCTCGGCTAGGTCTGTTTCAGTGGGCAGTAACTCTCCAGCCTTGATTTCACCGGAAATAATGGCAGTGCGTATTTTTTCACTCACAACACGGTAGGCGGGCTGGTGAGCAATTTTTTCAAAGTTAATCTGGTTAGGCATTTGCCGCTATCTCTACTTTTCTGGATAAAGGGTATTTGTGGGCTGGGCGGCATTATCTGTGCGATAACAATGCAGAGGCCGAATAAAACTATATATAGGTAGGGTACCAGAATTTACTATAATTGACATATTGTCCGACAATAGGTCAATATTGACGAATATATAGTCTAAAGATAGAGGATTTTGGTCATGACCAAAGTTGTTAAAACAGAGAATGCGGTTAAAGCAGCGAGCCCCGAAGCTGGCAAAGGCTCAAGGCCATTACGCTTTGTGACAGCGGCCTCTCTCTTTGATGGCCATGATGCCGCTATTAATGTCATTCGCCGGTTGATTCAGGCCCAGGGCGCGGAGGTGATTCATCTGGGCCATAACCGCAGTGTTGATGAAGTGGTTCGTGCCGCCATTCAGGAGGATGCTGATGCAAT
>JBALVP010000141.1:0-4000 GCA_036961395.1 Porticoccus sp. | reverse complement strand
GGAAGCAGTCACCTCAACAAATTGACCTGGACCCAAATCCATTTCAGGAACACCCCGCCCCTGCCAAGTACAAAACGCATCCCGAATCATCCCTGTTCCATTAACCTTGCCATCATCACTGTAGCCCGCGATATGTGGGGTTCCAATATTCACCTGCTCCAGCAGTGGCAGAGCAATATCAGGCTCTTGTTCCCAAACATCCAGTGCCACCTGCCATAGCTTATCCGGCAATAGACGAAGCAGTGCAGTATTGTCCACCACAGCTCCTCGCCCTGCATTAATCAACAGTGTCTTTGGTGAGAGTTGAGCCAAAGCTGTCTCATCAAAAAGATGATACGTGGGAAAAGCCCCTTCCGTAGTGAATGGTGTGTGTAAACACAACACATCAGATTGAAGAACATCTTCAAAGGACACCAAATCAGGTATTTTTTTCTTTGTTAAAAACGGATCATAACAACGGCAGCTCACCCCCAGTTCGGTCAACACCCGATACAGCCGGCCACCCACATTACCGCAGCCCACAATTCCTACCGTTTGCTCCATCCAGTCAGAACGCAACGTAAAGAGTACCGAGAGCACATACTGCACAACTGAATTGGCATTACAGCCGGGGGCATTAGCAAAACAGATGTCACGTTGATCCAAATAATATTGATCCACATGATCAACCCCGATGGTGGCAGACCCCACAAACTTGACTCTGCTACCCTCCAGCAAACCTGAGTTCACCATTGTCACGGAACGAACCAGCAACGCATCAGCATCCCACACATGCTCCGCCGTTAATTCTCGGCCGGGGTAAGTCACTACCTCACCGTAGGGAGAGAACATCTCCCGAACCAATGGCATATTTTCGTCTGCGACTATTTTCATTCTGTCGTACTTTTTATCATAAAGTGCTGCCCATACCATCAACCAATCTATCCGCTTTGGCCAATAGACGTTCACCAAGCCCCATACGCTGGCAGAAATCGGTCAAAGCATTCAGAGCGACAGGCTGTCGCTTTAACTCTACATTCGCCTCAGGATTCATTTCTACGTTATCCACCGGGGCATTTTCAGCGATTTTAGTGAGCTCTCTCGCCATAAGAACCTGCTCTCGATAGGCGCCAATTTTGGCGGGCAGGTTTTTGGCACCCCTAACTGGAGCCTCCGCGATCAACTCACCTGCCTGTAACAGCGCATGAAGGCTACCGAAATGTTTGAGTAGTGCGGCAGCTGTTTTGGCCCCAACACCCGGAACGCCAGGAATATTATCAATACTGTCACCCACCAGAGCCAAGTAATCAGCCATTTGCTCCGGCCAAACCCCCATACGCACCATAACAGCCATTCGATCTTGCGGCTCAGCGTAACCATAATCCCAAATCAAGTCCTCAGGACCAACCAGCTGCATAAGATCCTTATCCCTGCTGACGACAATAATTTGGCGGCCATCCCTTTGACGCCCACGATGAGCCAGCGTACCAATAATGTCATCCGCTTCATGGGTATGACTGGCAAATCCGGCAATACCCAAAATACCGGTGACTTCCGAACAAGCATTGAGCTGAAAGGCCAACGCCTCATCTGGCAACACCCTGTTCGCCTTATAATCCGGGTAAATTTTATTTCGAAAACAATGACTCAAGCTCTCATCGAAAGCAGCGGCAATATACTCGGGTGATTCTTTTTCTATCAGCGTTAATAAAAAATTTAGGTAGCCATAAACTGCCTGGGTGGAGTAACCCTCTCGACTATGCCAGTTATCAGGCATCGCAAAATAATGACGAAAAATATAAATCGATGCATCAATCAAATAGAGTGGAGATGACATCAGACAAGAGACTTACGGTAATGATCTGTACTGAATGGCTGAGTGCTAAAGCACTCAGAAAGCGCCAACGTAAACGCTGCTGCACGGGAAGGCATGGATGAAGCACACCACTCTCCAGCTTGCTGAACGACCAAATCAACAAACGCCTCACTGGCACCAATATCAGCCGATAGATTATCAGCACTGATATTAAAAGAATGTCCCGCTGCCACGGAGAAAATCCACTCCATCGCCTGTGGTTTTACTTCCACTTGTTCGAAAGTACGCTGCTGAACCTCTGTTCGGCCATCGGGGTTATACCAATAACCAAAGTCTACCACCTGCCTGCGTTGCTCACCGGCAATACACCAGTGAGATATTTCATGGAGCGCACTGGAAATGTAGTCACTGCGAAAAATCAGACGGTGGTAATCACAGGTTTCATCAGCCGGCAGATAAATGGGTTCCTCACCTCCGCCTTCCAATCGTGTATTAAAGGCATCGGCGAACAAGCGGTTAAAAATCTCGACCAATTGAGCTGCACCTAATGTCACCATCAAACAGTTACCAGATGACATTGGTAGCCTCCCGACAAGGGGTCTGATCAATACGATCCCAATACTCTGATGTAAGGTATGCCTTCCCTGCCAGCAGGTGCTCCACATACCAGCGTGCGGGCTTAATACTATTACCGATGACTCCAGGGTTAGCGATATAGGTCCATGCGGGAATAAAGCGGGTAGTCGTCTGTACCCGAAACAACTCTCGGCTATACCTAAAGGGCGCACCCTCATGGTGGTCCAGCTTGATAATTTCTGTTGGCGCAGCCAAATGATACAACACGCCTTCCACGCGTTCTCCCGGCGCATAGACCACGTTGGCGCAGGCCAGCGTTGCTTCTCGGCGTGAACGCTTATTGAAGCGTAAACCAAAGCCTTCCAGCCACCCGGAACAAGTACTCAACACCTGCAAATCCCGCGCTGCCATACGGTCAGAATTCATGTTTGAACCGTAGGCAAAATAGTAGCTCACAAAAATTACACCCTAGGTATTGTGCTTTTTGATAATCGGTAGTACCTTATGTTGTGTGGTGACCATAATATCTTATTCACCACTCAAGATTCTGGCACGACAAGAAACTCTATACATGTGCCTTTGTCTAACTACCATTTGAGGAGGCGTATTATGACTACCTCAACATCAGGCCACAATACAGAAAATGTGGTCGATCTCTTCACCGGGGAGTCTTACTCTTCCCCTCTCAACCGTCGCATTATTCGTCTTGCCCCTGAACTCGATGGTCTTGAAATGATCTATTCCAACGAGTCTCACCCATCCAAGTTTTTCAGTATTAAAGTCTTGTGTTGGGCACTGCGGGCTGATGGCGAAATAGTAGGTCTTGTGCCATGGCTGGATGACATTATGCCGTGCATTGAAATACAAGATCCGCTTAACGGTCATTGGGAAGGCTATTACGATCCGGGTATTGACGAAGTGTTTTTCGAAGCGCCTATTCACAAAGTCATGGAGTTGGAAACTGCGGCCGAATACTATGAATTCGACTGTGATACTGACCGTGACGTGGTGCAAGAAATCCCAGATACCATTGGCACTCATGCGGTACTTTCAAGTGATGGTTTCAAAAACATCGTTTTGAAGGAAGTAGTCAGCTGGCGACTCCACTCTGATGGTGCGCTAGAAGGCATGCTTATTGACGACGACAAAGTGGTCAGTACACCGGTGTTGCCAGGTGATGAAAGCCTCTACCCTGCTAAAGCAGAAGAGTCTTTCCGGTATTTTTTCCAGCATCACATCGCCAATAAGATCAAGGCGCAAGATCCAGAAGCACTGGCAGCAATCTCCAAGCTAGTTGAGTCCTGAGCTGAGTCCTGATCCGTCACCACTGATCAGGCATTATCACTCGGACATTGCCACTGGGAGACGGCCACTGGATATATCCACCTCATGAGGGTGGGAATTTCTTGCCCCCTGAAAAAACCTCACCACTGATGAACCTAACTCTCCTACATCATCCCCAGTCACCTTCAACCAAGGCGAGCCAACTCGGAGACCAGAACTGCCACTGTTTTCAAATGTTCCGATTGAAGCAAACCCGACCGTTTGCGTGGCTTTAGATCATGATCACCATCTTCCAGCCAGTGCACCTGTACCGCATCGCTAAAAGAAATTGGTGTCAACTCATCG
>JBALVP010000140.1:0-4029 GCA_036961395.1 Porticoccus sp. | reverse complement strand
CTCTCAGTTAACAATCTTTACAGCAACCTATGCTTACCAAACGGAGCGAATGAATGAAATTTCTTAAACTGGCCCTCCTGATACAGGCCATTATCCTCTTTCCACTGGGTTCATTAACGGCCTCAGCAGCAACACCACAGCCAGTTAACGACTGGGGTTCCGTAGAAGAGATCACCGCAGGTATTGAATTTAGACTCGTTCCTGAGAGTGGGGAAGTCACCTATGGCCCCAATTTTGCCACTTCGGACAAAGCCCTGTCGGACAACTTTTCAGAAATCTACCTGACCCGACTAATAGACCACGAGGGCCAAGACCACTACGCCCTGTATATTACCGCCCAATACAATGACACAGACTGGCGCTCCTACGAAAACGCCTCCAATCGACGTGGCGGAAAATTACCGCTCGTCACCTTGTCAAAAGAAGAAAACGTCTGTGAAGACAAGCCCACCTGCAGATATCAAGAACGACTCGCTATTCCATTGAGTTTCTTATACTTCTTTGATGGTTCTACGATCGGGCTAGACCTAACCCTCACAGGGACAATAACCAGCCAGATAAAACTGCCGATTGCTTACTTTAAAGCCATGATGCTCTCCATTCCTGAAGGCGATCTTTACGATATGATTGATCCTGAAAAAAAGCTTTCAAGCACTCAAAAGAAGTAAGGCTCTAAAAAAAGTGTTCAAACCAATATAGGCATTAAATATTCATTGAAAAAGGGATCACGACAGGTGATCCCTTTTTTGGTTCTGGGTACACAGCTTATATACAATGGGATAACGATAGATTGATACAAAGCGAGTCCTCATGGATCCAATAACCCAAGGCGTCGTCGGTGCTGCGTTAGCTCAAACCAACGGTGAAACAAAAACACTGGCCAAAGCAGCAGTTATTGGTGCACTGGCGGGCATGGCTCCAGATCTTGATGTACTGATACGGTCTTCCCATGATCCTTTGTTAGTCTTGGAGTTCCACCGACAATTCACCCACTCTTTACTGTTTATCCCGTTTGGCGCATTGCTATGTGCCTCGGTCTTTTATCTGTTACTCGCACGCCCTTGGCAGTTGGGTTTTAAGTCCATCTACCTGTGGAGTTTGTTGGGCTTTGCCACCCACGGGTTACTGGATGGGTGTACCAGTTACGGCACCCTACTGCTCTGGCCTATCACAGACCATCGGTTTTCCTGGGATATTATCTCGGTGATCGACCCGGCATTTACACTGCCATCACTGGCGTTAATTGTGTTGGCCGCTAAGCTGAAATCCCGCCGTTACCTTTGGGGTGCTATGGTGTGGGGCGCTCTTTACTTGTGTCTAGGGGTTGTTCAACACGAACGTGCACTGGAAATGAGCCGACAGTTGGTCGAAGAACGGGGACACCAACCGCTACGACTGGAAGCCAAGCCCAGCTTTGCCAATCTGGGAGTATGGAAACTTATGTACGAAACTGAACAGCGATTTTATATTGATGCAGTCAAACCAGGCATATTCGGAAAACAGGTCTGGGAAGGCAGTAGTATCGATAAAATAAATCTAGCTAAAGATTTCCCCTGGCTGGACCCTAACTCCCAACAGGCCCTGGATATTCAGCGCTTCAACCATTTCTCTTCTGGTTACCTTGGGCAAGACCTTCAAGATAATATGAGCATCGTCGATGTCCGCTACTCACTCCTGCCCCATCAGATAAAACCATTATGGGGAATTCAGTTATCTGAAACAGAAGATAACACTCAACATGCTAGTTTCTTCACTCGTCGTGAACCACGATTCGATAGTTTCAAAAAACTCATGGCGATGCTTTTTGAATAATAGTCACTCAGGATAAAACACCGGGCTAATCTTGTAGGTACGTGGCGTGAAAGCGCAGGTGTTGCTCGATAAAAGCAGCGATGAAATAGTAGCTATGATCGTAGCCTTCGTGAATATTTAGTTCTAGTGGGTAGCCATTACTCGCGGCGCTGGCCTGCAAACTATCAGGTTTTAACTGCTCCGTTAAAAAATCATCTGCAGCGCCTTGATCAACCTTGGCGGGCACCATTGCGGGTGTCGCACGCATTAGCTCACTGGCGTCATAGTCACGCCAAGTGGCTCGATCTTCCCCTAAGTAGGCAGTAAAGGCTTTTTGCCCCCAAGGGCTGTTCATTGGATTACTGATTGGACTGAAGGCCGACACTGAGCAATATCGCTCTGGATTGCGCAGCGCAATCGTCAATGCTCCGTGCCCACCCATAGAGTGGCCGGCAATGGCTCGCTTGTCTGACACCGGAAAGGTCAACTCAATCAAATCTGGCAGCTCATGGACGATATAATCGTACATTTGATAATGGCGGCTCCACGGTGCCTGAGTCGCATTGACATAAAAACCTGCGCCCTGCCCCAGATCATAAGCCTCATCATCGGCCACCTCGGATCCACGTGGGCTAGTATCAGCGGCGACAATAGCAATACCCAGCTCTGCGGCCATGCGATGTGCCCCCGCTTTCTGCATAAAGTTTTCATCCGTGCAGGTCAGCCCAGAAAGCCAATAGAGTACCGGCACTTTTTGGTCACTTGCCGCCTGAGGAGGCAAGTAAATGGCAAAGCGCATCTCACAGTTTAAAGTCTGAGAAGAGTGGCGGTATTGTTTGTGCCAACCGCCAAAACTCTTGTTGCTTGCTATCATGTCAATCGGCATGGTTTTCCCACATAGAGCTTTCTCACATAGCTTTCTCACATAGCTTTCTCACATAGCTTTCTCACATAGCTTTCTATCACAGCTACTCCGTAAACGGAGTCATTACATAAAGTCTATTTGTCGAAATGGATCACTGTGCGAATACTCTTGCCCTTGTGCAACAGGTCAAAGGCTTCGTTAATGTCTTCCAGACCCATGGTGTGGGTAATAAAGTCGTTAAGCTTGAATTCGCCATTCAGGTAGCGATCAACATACTCTGGTAATTCAGAGCGGCCTTTCACCCCACCGAATGCTGACCCTCGCCAGACGCGACCAGTCACCAGCTGGAAAGGCCGTGTTGAGATTTCCTGGCCAGCACCAGCCACCCCAATCACCACCGATTCGCCCCAGCCTTTGTGACAACACTCCAGTGCTGAACGCATGACATTCACATTACCAATACACTCGAATGAATAATCAACGCCGCCATCGGTCAGCTCGACGATCACATCTTGAATGGGTATGTCGTGATCTTGTGGATTGATACAGTCGGTAGCGCCAAGCTTACGCGCCAGCTCAAACTTACTTTCATTAATATCGATGACAATGATACGGCTCGCCTTGGCCATCGCTGCGCCAATGACTACCGATAGACCAATACCACCCAGACCAAAGACGGCCACCGTTGAACCCTCTTCCACCTTGGCGGTATTCTTCACCGCGCCCATCCCCGTGGTGACACCACAACCGAGTAGGCAGACCTCTTCCAGCGGGGCCTTCTTATTGACATTCGCCAGAGATATTTCTGGCAGCACCGTGTATTCAGAAAAGGTAGAACAACCCATGTAATGGTAGATCGGTTGCCCATCCTTATAAAAGCGGGTCGTACCGTCGGGCATTAAACCCTTACCCTGGGTTTCACGAATTTTCTGACAGAGATTCGTCTTACCCGACAGACAGAACTTACACTCACCGCACTCAGGCGTGTAAAGCGGAATCACATGATCGCCGACCTTCACACTGGTCACACCTTCTCCGACCTGCTCGACGATGCCTCCCCCTTCATGGCCGAGGATACAAGGGAATAAGCCTTCAGGATCCTCACCGGACAGGGTAAATGCATCTGTATGACAAACACCTGAAGCCAAGATCTTAACTAGGACCTCCCCCTTCTTTGGCAGCATGACATCCACCTCTTCAATAGACAGAGGTTGATTTGGCCCCCAGGCGATGGCAGCTTTTGATTTGATAAATTGCTCAGACATAGAGGGGCTCGCACGTTATGAAGTGAATAAGGATAACCCCGGGTTGTTTACCCGTTGTAGATTTTAGGCATCAAATGGAAGAATAGCTCTGCTGCCAACTAAATAGCT
>JBALVP010000013.1:0-19952 GCA_036961395.1 Porticoccus sp. | reverse complement strand
ACTTCAGACAAGGGGTAAGAAAAATTAACTCGCGCCCCATAACTGTCCGTTGAAAAATTTGAGATATCCGCTTCACCATAATCTGTATTTCGGGCAAACAGACTAACGCCAGCGTTAATACCATCACGCGTGAAATAGGGGTCCGAATAATTAAGGGAGAGATTGGTGATAAACCCACTTCGGTTGAGCGAGACTCCAACATTTTTACCCGTACCAAGAAAGTTGTTCTCCTGTATGCTTGCGCCAAAGACAATGCCGTAAGTCTGGGCGAACCCCAGGCTTGCACCAACACTGCCAGAAGGCTGCTCTTCTACCGTGTAGAACACATCAACTTGATCATTGGTGCCGGGCACCTGCTGAGTTTGAGCGTCCACCTCTTTAAAGTAACCGGTACGCTGCAAACGAACTTTTGAAAGCTCCATTTTTGATGTTGATGCAGACGCACCTTCCAACTGACGCATCTCACGACGTAGAACTTCATCCATTGTCTTGGTGTTACCACGAAATTCAATACGTCGCACGTACGCCCGTCGGCCTGGATCGATAAACAATGTCACCTTGGCAGTCTTATTATCTTCATCAACCTCAGGCACCCCATTCACTTCAGCAAAGGTATAACCCTCGTTCCCTAAACGCTGAATGATCCGTTCTGTGGTATTTACCATCAGTACTTGTGAAAATGTTTGACCTTCTCTCAGCACAAGGAGCCGTCTGATTTCATCTTCGGAAACTACAAGATCACCTGTCAGCTCAACCTTATCAACAGTATAAACATCACCTTCAGTGATATTAATGGTAACAAACACGTCCTCACGATCAGGACTGATAGCCACTTGAGTCGAATCAATCGAAAATTTGAGATAGCCTCTATCCATATAAAATGATTCCAAGCGCTCCAAATCACCAGATAGCTTTTCACGGGAATATTTATCGTCATTCATAAAGGGAGACAATAATCCCGTGGTCTTTAACTCAAGGTTCGATACCAATGTCTCTTCATCGAAATCACGGACACCAACGAGATTGATATGCTTGATTGCAGCGACATCACCCTCGTCCACATTGATATTGATGGCTACACGGTTGCGGGGAAGCTCTTCTACATCAGACTCAATTGCCGCACCATAGCGACCCTGCCCTACGTACTGCCGCTCTAACTCTGTTGAAATACCATCCAAAATAGACTGTCGAAAAATTTGTCCTTCGGCTAAACCATTGTCACGAAGGGATTTTAACAACTCTTCCGTTGGTAATGCGGTATTCCCTTGAATAGAAATATCCGCAATGGCTGGTCGCTCAGTCAACGTAATAACAAGGACACCTTCATCACGAGATATACGAATATCATTGAAATAGCCGGTGCGAAAGAGTGCGCGTGTTGTGCGACGAATTGTATCGTCATCAACAAGGTCGCCAACACTGAGTGGCATAGACGCAAATACGGTACCCGCTGACACCCGTTGCAGACCATCAATCCGGATATCTTCAACTTGAAAGACTTCTGCTCTAACAAGGGTAGAAAGCAGTATCAGACACAACAACAGGTAAAAGTGTTTCATTGGAGACCGATTTTCTCTTAGTTTTTGTTTATTATCGTGACTATCTTGTTTTCGTCGCTATCTATCGCTATAGCCGCATCAGGTCGTTGTATAGAGCCAGTAACATCAGACCAATGACCAAAAACATTCCCATCCGGAATCCAATCATTTGGATTTTTTCGGATACAGGAGCTCCTTTCACTGATTCAATGATGTAATACATCAAGTGGCCACCATCCAGCACAGGGATAGGCAGCAGGTTTAAAACCCCCAAACTGACGCTCAAAAAGGCCAAAAAACCCAAGTAGGCTGTCAAACCATACTGGGCGGCAGCGCCCGCCACTTTAGCAATGGTAATGGGTCCACTCAAGTGTTTTGCGGAAATGAGTCCCATCAACATCTTCTTGACCGAATCGAGAATTAACACGGTGGTGTCCCAGGTCTGCTTGCACGCTTGGGTCATCGCCTCAAGGGGCCCATATTCCATCTTGCGGATCATGTCTTCCGGCCACTCTGGGATTTGCACACTCATACCCACCTGACCTATGGCTGAACCACCTTCTGCTTCTACTCTTTTGGGGGTAATAGTCGTTAAAAACTTATTGTCAGCCCGCAACACTTCAATTTCAATTGCTTGGCCTGGCCGAGCACGAACATAACTAACCCAAGTGGACCAATCATCCATAGGAACACCGTCAGCTGACAACACTCTATCGCCGGAAACCAAGCCTGCACTCTCAGCAGGGTCTCCAGTCATCACCTCGTCTGCAACAGGAAGGATTTCTGGAGAGTAAGGCACCAGTCCAACACCTCGGACTGGCTCTGGTTCCTCTGTATCCACCAGCCAGTCCTGTAACTGCCCTTGATACTCATATTCTGCCGAATCACCAGGCATCTTGGCACTGAAATAAATTGGACCGGTTTCGCCGATACGTCGAATCAATTGGCCACTCAGTGCTTGCCATGTAGGTGTCGGCTCTCCATCCAACGCAACAATTTCCTGGCCAGGCTGAAGCCCAGCCTGCTCAGCAATTGAGTTTGGCTCCAGAGATGCAATAATAGGTGCTACTCCAGTCACCCCCAGTAAATAAACAATCCAATAAAGAAAAATTGCCAACAGAAAATTGGCCAAAGGACCTGCGGCCACAACAGCCATGCGCTGCCAAACAGGCTTTCGATTAAAGGCGTACGGCAGGTCTATCTCGGCAACATCGCCTTCACGTTCGTCGACCATTTTTACGTAACCACCCAGCGGTAGTACCGACACAACAAACTCTGTGCCCCGCTTGTCTCGCCAACGAAACAATGGTGTACCAAATCCCACTGAAAAACGAACGACTTTAATACCACAGCGCCGCGCTACCCAAAAGTGTCCAAACTCATGAAATGTCACGAGAACACCCAGGGCAATCAATGTGTAAAAAATTGTCTGCAAAACTTCCATTAAAATTCCTACTGAGATCTCTGTATAGAGGCCAGGGCACACTGGCGCGCCAATTGATCGGTCGCTTGGACAGCCTCAAGGGTGTCAGGTTCAGTAATGGCTACATCAGCCAACACTGTTGCTACAACTTTTGCTATTTGAGTAAAAGGGATGTCCCCCTTAAGGAATGCATCCACCGCCACCTCATTGGCGGCATTCAAAAGTGTAGGGGCACTCCCCCCCAAACGAGCCGCTTTCATCGCTAATACCAAACAGGGGAAACGTTCCAAGTCAGGGGACTCAAAATCCAGCCGGGCAGTACCAATAATATCGAGACTATCCACACCTGAGCTAATCCTCTCTGGCCACGCCATTGCATGGGCAATAGGTGTACGCATATCGGGATTACCCAGCTGGGCAAGCATAGAGCCATCCACATACTCGACCATGGAGTGAACGACACTTTGTGGATGTATCACCACCTCAATTTGATCAGGCGATAGATCAAACAACCAACAAGCCTCGATTAACTCCAGCCCCTTGTTCATCATCGTGGCCGAATCAACCGAGATTTTTCGACCCATATCCCAATTTGGATGAGCACATGCTTGTTCCGGTGTTATTGTATCCAGAGTATCAAGCGGCACAGTTCTGAATGGCCCGCCCGAAGCCGTCAGTAATACCTTCTGTACGCCGCCCCTATGATCAGGCCTATAACCGGAGGGCAGACATTGAAAAATGGCATTATGCTCACTGTCAATTGGCAGTAATGTTGCACCGGCATCACGAACAGCATCCATAAACAGACTACCAGCCATCACCAACGCTTCTTTGTTTGCCAACAAAACTTTCTTACCAGCTCGAGCTGCTTCCAGCGTTGGCAATAACCCTGCAGCACCAACAATGGCAGCCATCACTGCATCAACATCAGGTGCAGTAGCTATCTGGCACAATCCCTCCACACCATATAAAACGCAGGTATCGGGGTTATCTTTTTCCAATAATATTTGTAACTGATGAGCACTTGCTTGATCTGCCACTACCGCATACTGAGGGCTAAATTTCTTACACTGTTCAGCAAGTTCTATCAGACGAGAGTACCCACTGAGGGCATACACCTGAAAAAGGTCAGGGTGACGAGCCACCACATCTAACGTGCTGACACCGATAGAACCGGTAGCGCCTAGTATCGTTAATTTCTGCATAGGCTCAGAACTGAATACCGCTATAGATATATATTAATGTAAACACCGGCAGTGCAGCCGTCAGGCTGTCCACCCTATCCAGAATCCCACCATGACCAGGCAGAATGTTACCACTGTCTTTAATACCACGGTGGCGCTTGAGCATACTCTCCAGCAAGTCACCGAGTACCGACGCTAGTGCTGTGATCATGATCATCACAGCCAGCAATCCCCAGGTGCGACTATCCAGTTTCAAAATAACACCTAGCAACAACACAACGACCACATTGACAACAACACCACCCAACAATCCTTCCCAGGTTTTGTTGGGACTAACACTCTGCGCCAGTTTGTGCTTACCAAAATGACGGCCTGAAAAATAGGCCCCAATATCAGCAAGTGCAACAATCATGACGACCAACAAGATCATCCATTGGCCTTGGGCCGAATGAATCAAAATAACCAGTGCCGACCACGTGGGCACCAATACCAGAAAACCCATAATGCCACGCACCCAACAGCTGCCCCATAATATGGCGCTACTGGGGTAACCCTGCACCCAAAGTAATGCGATAGCCCACCAGGGCACCATCGTCATCAATAAACTACGCCCAGAAGTCAACTGGATTGAGCCTTCCGCGGGCAATCCCAAAACATAAGCAATCACGACCAGAAGAACAGCCAACACTGCTGTGTAAGTTAACCTCAATGGGAGACCAGAAATACCTGATAAATCTGACCACTCCCAAGCAGCATAGATAACAACGACAGCCACAGCTAATGAAAATGAATAGGGGCTAAGGGAGAATAACGCCAAAAGAAAAACGACAGCGATAACGATCGCTGTAATAATCCGCTGTTTAAGCACTTTCTTTCTCCGACCCAGCTGCCAGCACTTCTCTCATGCCAAAGCGACGCTGACGACGCTGATATTCACGAATCGCTCCATCAAAAGCTGCTCCATCAAAATCGGGCCAGTAACAATCTGCAAAATAGAATTCTGTATAGGCCATCTGCCATAACAAGAAGTTGCTGATTCGCTGCTCCCCAGCAGTTCGAATACAAAGATCAGGTGCAGGAAGATCAGATAAACTCATCTGCTGCTGCATCAACTCTTCAGTAATATCCTCTGGACGTAAACGGCCGCTCTGAACCTGGCGTGAAAGCTCACGGGCCGTTTCAGTAATATCCCATCGACCACCATAGTCGAGGGCAAGCACTAACGTCTGCTGCCCCTTCTCAGTAGCAGCCTCGGCATCAGCAATCAGCTTCTTCAAACGGCCACTAAAATGATCTCTACGACCAATAACGCGGAGCCTGACACCGCGTTCCTTTAACTGCTTCACTTCTTTTTTCAGATAACTGGCCAATAGAGACATCAGCGCCCTGACTTCAACCTCGGGACGCTTCCAATTTTCACTACTAAAGGCAAACAAGGTAAGCACTTCAATATTATGCTTCTGGCAAGCATCTAGAACATCCCGGACACGCTCTGCACCGACTTCATGGCCAGCAGCACCGGACAGCCCGCGCTGGGTAGCCCAACGATTGTTGCCGTCCATGATTATTGCCACATGGCGCAATGGGTGCGTTTGTGAGGGCCGAATCAGTGCTGTACTCATGATGAGGATAAAAGTCCCAAGAGGATCAATCAGATTTCCATCAGGTCGACTTCTTTAACAGAAAGAGCCTTATCGACCTGCTGAATATATTTATCTGTAATTTTTTGCACTTCATCCTGAGCACGATGTTCATCATCCTCACTAATCTCTTTTTCCTTCTGCAGCTCTTTAATATCCGACAACACATCTCGACGGATGTTACGAACAGATACCCGGGCGGATTCAGCTTCTGCTCGCGCTTTCTTGATAAAACCTTTACGAGTCTCTTCCGTCAGTTGGGGCATGGGAATACGAATCAACTCTCCAGTCGTTGATGGGTTGAGACCCAAGTCTGACTTGAGAATTGCCTTTTCTACTTCAGGTACTAAGCCTTTCTCCCAGACAGAAATAGACAATGTGCGCGCATCCAGTACGGATATATTACCCACTTGAGTTAAGGGTGTATCAACCCCATAGTATGACACCATCAGGCCATCCAGCAGACTAGGATGAGCCCGGCCAGTTCGAATTTTATTAAATGCACTGCCTAGTGCCTCGACACTCTTGGTCATCCGCACTTCAGCATCTTGCTTCAGTTCATTAATCATTGTGACTTTCCTCGATCAACGTTCCTTCATCACCACCAACGACAATATTCAACAGTGCACCTGGCTTGGACATACGAAATACTCTCAACGGCATCTCTTGCTCTCGACAGAGACAAATAGCTGTTAAATCCATGACACCGAGTTTTTTCTCTAATGCCTCATCGTAGGTCAGACGAGAATACATAGTGGCAGTTGGGTCTTTCATGGGATCAGCAGAGTATACGCCGTCCACTTTAGTGGCTTTCAATACAAGCTCGGCACCAATTTCAATGCCACGCAGGCAAGCTGCAGAGTCAGTAGTAAAGAAGGGGTTACCTGTTCCTGCCGCAAAAATGACCACATCTCCACTATCGAGATAGCGCATCGCAGTACGACGATCATAATGATCCACAACCCCACTCATGGGGATAGCCGACATGACGCGGGCAGAAATATTATTACGATCCAGCGCATCACGCATGGCCAGACCATTCATCATCGTTGCCAGCATACCCATATGATCACCGGTCACTCGCTCCATACCAACAGCATGAAGCGCTGCACCACGGAACAGATTCCCACCGCCAATCACCAGCCCGACCTGGACACCAATACCAATCAGTTGCCCAATTTCAAGCGCCATACGATCAAGGACTTTAGGGTCAATGCCAAACCCCTCATCACCCATCAATTCTTCGCCGCTCAATTTGAGCATTATACGCTTGTACTTCTTATCTCTGGCAGCAGGCATATTCGTCCTCCAGGATGACAGGTTATCTCGGCATATATAATAACGGGGGCCGAGGCCCCCGTCTTCACATCAGCTGGCTGCGCCAACCTGAGCTGCCACTTCCGCGGCAAAATCAACTTCCTCTTTCTCAATTCCTTCACCCACTTCAAAACGAGTAAAGGACTGAACTTCGGCACCGGCATCTTTAACCAGCTTACCGACCTTGGTATCAGGGTCTTTAACGAAAGGCTGGTTAACTAGGCTCGACTCAGACAAAAATTTGTTGATACGTCCAGAAATCATCTTCTCGATAATTTCTTCCGGCTTACCACTTTCACGGGCCTGGGCAACAAAGATTTCTTTCTCTCTCGCGACAACTTCTTCTGGCATGTCTTCAGGTTTAACTACTTGCGGGTTCACTGCAGCCACATGCATAGCAACATCTTTCGCTACTCCACCTTCAGCACCACTCAGTGCAACCAACACGCTAATACGGTTGTTGCTGTGGACATAGGCACCAACTACGGGTGCTTCTACTAACGCCACACGACGAACATTAACGTTCTCGCCAACCTTCTGTACCAGTGCTTGACGGGCTTCTTCCACATCAGCAGCCAGTGCCGTAGCATCTGTTTGTTTTTCTGCAAATGCTTTTTCCAATACAGTGTTAACAAAGGCCAGGAAGCCTTCATCACGGGTTACAAAGTCAGTCTCGCTGTTGACTTCAATCATCACGCCGTAGCTATTATCGTCAGCAATTTTAGCGACGACTACACCTTCAGCGGCAGTACGCCCAGCCTTCTTGGCCGCTTTCATACCACTTGATTTGCGTAGCTCATCAATTGACTTTTCGATATCACCACCAGCCTCAGCCAGTGCCTTCTTACATTCCATCATGCCCAAGCCCGTACGCTCGCGCAGCTCCTTCACCATAGATGCAGTAATTGCTGCCATCTGTCGATTCCTCTCAGTCTTTCTTTAGAATTGATAAAAAAGGGGGCATAGCCCCCTTTTTTATCACAGCAGTACTAGCAAAAAAATTGCTGGTACTTATTTAGCTGCAGCATCTGCTTCAGGCTTATCGCCTGCTTCAGTCTTATCTTCAGCACTCTTCTCTTCAACAGCTGTCACTTCAACAAATTCATCTTTGCTGGTGACGTTGTTTGCTTCAGCCTTTCCTTCAAGAATCGCATCAGCGATAGCCGCGGTAAACAGCTTGATGGCACGAATGGCGTCATCATTACCTGGTATCACATAATCAACACCATCAGGGTTGCTATTGGTATCCACAACACCAATAACGGGGATCCCCAACTTGTTGGCTTCCTGAATAGCGATACGCTCATGATCCACATCGATCACAAACAAAATATCTGGCAGGCCGCCCATATCCTTAATACCACCGATGGATTTCTCGAGCTTTTCCATTAAACGGGTTCTCATCAAAGCTTCTTTTTTGGTCAGCTTATCGAAGGTTCCGTCCTGGCTTTGTGTTTGCAGATCACGATAACGGCGGATAGATGCACGAATGGTTTTATAGTTTGTCAACATGCCACCCAACCAGCGGTGACTAACATATGGCATACCAGCACGCTCTGCCTGCTCGGCAATCACTTGTTGAGCGGCACGCTTAGTACCAACCATAAGTACCTTGTTGCCATTGACGGCAATTTGGCGAACAATCTCAAGGGCTTCATTGAACGCGGGAACAGTGTTCTCCAGGTTCAGGATGTGAATCTTATTTCGTGCCCCGAAAATGAATTTTTCCATTTTGGGGTTCCAAAAGCGGGTCTGGTGACCGAAGTGAACACCAGCCTGCAACATGTCACGCATGCTTACAGATGCCATAATAATTCCTTAAGTTTAGGGTTAAGCCTCCACATACCCCACCAGTCAACCCGCTAAAGCGAGCACCCAGACAGGCGTGTCGATATGTGTGTGACGTTAGATTTTAATTTAGCCCTGGACACATGACGCCAAGGCGGTGCGCTTTATACCATAAATCGACCATTTGTTGAAGGATAACGGTATGAATTACTCACGAAGATGCCACCGCTTGCGACTATCCGTTACAATCCGCTTTTATTCATTACAATGCGCCGCTTTTACGGAACGCCCTACCACACTCTTTGGAACAAACTATGGCTGTAAATCTAAAAACTGCCGATGAAATAGAAAAAATGCGAAAAGCTGGCAGACTCGCGGCTGAAGTCCTGGAAATGATCGAACCTTACGTTGTCGTAGGCGTGACTACCGAAGAGCTTAACCAAATCTGCCACGATTATATGGTCGATGTACAAAAGGTCATTCCTGCCCCCCTAAATTATCGGGGCTTCCCAAAATCTATCTGCACATCTGTGAATCAAGTGATCTGCCACGGTATTCCATCAGAAAAAAAGATATTGAAAAATGGCGATATCGTCAATTTGGATATTACCGTTATCAAGGATGGGTATTTTGGTGATACCAGTAAGATGTTCGGTGTAGGTAAAGTACCGTACCATGCGCAAAGGTTAATGGAGACTACCCAAATTGCACTCTCCAAGGCTATTGAGATAGTTAAGCCTGGTGCCCGTCTGGGAGATATTGGTCATGTCATTCAGCAATATGCCGAAAGTAACCACTATAGCGTGGTAAGGGAGTACTGCGGCCATGGTATCGGCACCGAATTCCATACAGACCCACAAGTACTGCACTTTGGTCGTCCAGATACCGGCATGGAACTCAAAGAGGGGATGACCTTTACGATTGAACCGATGCTAAATGCTGGCAAACATCACACCAAACTCAAAAAGGATGGGTGGACCGTCGAGACACGGGACGGGAGACTCTCCGCTCAGTGGGAACACACACTTGCGGTGACCGCTGATGGCGTCGAGGTACTCACCGCTCGACAAGAAGAAAATTTTTGAGGTCTGCTAGAGTAATGACCACACAGGTAACCACCACTCAAAAACCTCTGCTTTTCTTTGATGAGCGCCGATTTCTGGATGATCTGAACACACAAGACCCTATCGAGGTGTTCAGAAATGCCATTGAGGCGGCAAATGCACACCTCAACGGTCGATTCCATGAAGGGGAGCAAACCAGCACCCTACTTTTTGAGCGCGCTTCCTTTATTGACCTCATTCTCCGTCATGTCTGGGCTCGCTTTGAATGGAGCACAAACATCAGTCTATTGGCTGTTGGAGGCTATGGTCGAGGTGAACTTCACCCACAATCCGATATTGACCTGATGCTGTTGATTCGTCGCGGCAGCCCCACTCGATACCAGAAAAGTATCGAAGGGTTTCTCACCTTTCTGTGGGACATTCAACTAAAAATCGGCCAGAGCGTTCGCTCCCTTTCACAGTGTGTTGATGAGGCTAGAATTGACATTACTGTAGCAACCAACCTGATGGAAACGCGCACCATCGCTGGCGATGAGAAACTACGCCTGTCGATGCTAAAAAAAACCGGCCCAAGAAAAATCTGGTCATCAAAAGATTTCTTCCTTGCAAAATGGGAAGAACAAAACGAGCGCCACAAAAAGCACGGCAACACAGAATACAACCTCGAACCAAATATCAAAGAAGCCCCGGGTGGCCTGCGCGATATTCAGATGATCAACTGGGTGGCCAAGCGCCACTTTAAAGTGGATTCTCTCGAAGAACTGATTGGCAAGGAGTTTTTGACTCTCGATGAATATCTACAATTAAAGCGAGGCGAGGCCTTTCTGTGGAAAGTTCGCTACGAATTACACCTTATCGCAGAGCGCCCTGAAGAACGGCTACAGTTCGACCATCAACGTAAGATTGCCACTTTATTAGGCTATCACGATAGCGATGAACGCCTGGGTGTTGAGAAATTTATGCAACACTACTATCAGGTTGTGCTATCCATGCGTGAACTGAATGATGTAATGCTCCAATATCTCGACGAAGTTATTCTCCACAAAGACAAAGCGGGTAAAATTGACAAGATCAACGAACACTTTCAGGTGCGCGACCAGCATATCGAAACGGTCGGCGAGTATGTGTTCGCAAAATATCCCTCTGCCCTGCTTGAAATATTTTGTTTGCTGGGTGAAAACGAAGATATTATCGGCATCCGAGCTGCCACTATCCGGCAAATCCGCCAACACCGTAAACTTATTGATGATTCCTTTCGCAACGAGCCCCAGAACAAGAAACTATTTTTACGGCTTCTCCGTTGCCCCTACAACCTAAGCACTCAACTACAGAGAATGACCCGCTACGGAATACTCGGCCGTTACTTACCCGAATTTGGGGGGATCATTGGTCAGACACAACACGACCTGTTCCACCGGTACCCGGTAGATGCACACACCCTGCAATTGATAAAAAATATGCGTAATCTTAACCGCCCCGAGGTGGCCGAAGAATTCCCCGTTTCATCACACATCTACAAAAATTTATTCAAGCCTGAATTGGCATTTATTGCAGGCCTATATCACGACGTGGGTAAAGGCCGGGGTGGCGACCACTCTGTTCTGGGTGCCGTCGATGCTGCTAATTTCTGCGTAAGGCACGGCCTTCCTGCTGAGGAAGTTAAGCTCATCTCCTGGCTGGTGGAAAACCACTTGCTCATGTCCAGCACCTCCCAGCGCTCAGATATTTCCGACCCTGACGTTATCCACAAGTTTGCCAAATTGATCGGCAACCTACGTCAGCTGGACTATTTATTGGTGCTGACAGTAGCAGACATCACTGCCACCAACCCCACACTCTGGAATAGCTGGAAAGGTTCACTGATGCGGCAACTCTATGCAGAAACCCGCAGAGCATTACAGCGTGGCCTGGAAAATCCTGTAGACCGAAATGGCTGGGTAAGAAACAATAAACTTGATGCCATCGGTAAATTGGCTGAAAAAGGCATTAGTGAGGCCCAGACTAAAGCCATCTGGGGCAATCTTGATGATGAGTTTTTTCTCCGAGAACACCCCGAAGACATTGCCACCTATACAACTGCTATTGCAGCACGTGGAGACGATCCTGAACCCGTCATACTTATCAAGGATGCCGGCGTAGAGATTCCCGTTGCCACCCAAATATTTATCCACACCAATGGCATTGACAATGTATTTCTCATTACCGCCGCCACGCTGGATCAATTACAGCTCACCATTCAAGATGCCAGTCTTCACAGTGACACTCAAGACAATACCTTTGATACCTTTTATGTACTTGATGAAAATAACAAACCCTTTGGCCACGACAAAAACATGCTTGAGCGCATCCAAAGCACCCTATCCGATGCCCTGAAAAAATCTGGCCAACCTACCTTCAAGATACAACGACGCACGCCAAGGCGCCTAAAACATTTTAGCTTGGGCACTATCGCCTGCCTCAGCAACGATATTGAAAAAAATACCACCGTACTGGAGGTAATTACCCCAGATAGGCCAGGCCTACTGGCAAATCTGGGGCACATATTTATGCGCTTTGGGTTACGGTTACTCAGTGCAAAAATTTCCACACTAGGCGAACGGGTTGAGGATGTGTTCCACTTGGTAGACATGGACTACCAACCTTTGAGCGACCCTGCTTTATGCGTGCAGTTAAGGGATGTTATATGCAACGAACTGGATATCCGCAACAAGGAAGACATTGAAGGTGCACCATTGCAAAAAATGAAGCTGTGGCAATAAGCTGGTGGTAATGCGGGCCCCTCATCAATGTCTATAAACTGGGCCGGACTGACATGGCCTCTACCGCAAAACAACAATGACGACTAACGAATAGAAAAGCATTAATGAATACTGACCTCGACAAACTGAAGCCCTACCCCTTTGAAAACCTCAATGCACTCAAGGCCGGAATTATACCGCCCTCAGAACTGGCACACATAGCCCTGTCCATTGGAGAACCCAAACACCTGGCCCCCGAATTTGTTAAGCACACCCTAGCTTCTGCCTTGGATAAACTGGCTGCCTACCCTCTCACCAAAGGTGCCCCGGAACTCCGGCAGACGATTGCCAGCTGGCTGACCCAGCGCTTTAAGTTACATGCCGTGGACCCCGAATCCCAGGTACTGCCGGTCAATGGTACCCGAGAAGCTCTATTTGCCTTTGCACAGGCCGTCGTTGATCGCACTATATCTCCAAGCTCAGTACCACTGGTGTTAAGCCCCAACCCGTTTTACCAAATTTACGAGGGAGCCGCCCTGCTGGCAGGGGCCGAACCACACTTTCTAAACTGCACCGACACCAATAATTTTGCTCCGGATTTTGATTCGGTCTCACCAGAGACCTGGAATCAGTGTCAGTTGATCTACATTTGTACCCCCGGGAACCCCACGGGTGCAGTACTGGACATTCCAACCTTACAAAAACTCATTGCCCTGGCGGACCAGTACGACTTTGTGATTGCCAGCGATGAGTGCTACTCCGAAATTTATGGCGATGAAAACAATCCACCAGCGGGCCTACTCCAAGCCTGTACAGATATGAACCGTCATGACTACCACCGCTGCGTGGTCTTTCATAGCCTGTCCAAGCGCTCCAACTTACCTGGATTGCGTTCAGGGTTTGTGGCTGGTGATGCCAAAATACTCCAATCATTTTTACGCTATCGCACCTACCATGGCTCAGCAATGCCCGTGCCCACTCAGCTCGCCAGTATCGCCGCCTGGAACGATGAAAATCACGTGAGAGAAAACCGAGATAAATATCGTCAAAAATTCCAGGTATTCCAACAGATACTCGGGGAGATTCTGCCCCTGCATTTACCCGATGCCGGTTTTTACCTGTGGGCTGATACCTGCCCCGCTAACAAAGGCAGTGATGAAGACTTTGCGCGAGAACTTTTTGCTCAACAAAATATAACGGTACTGCCCGGTCGATACTTGGCCCGTATGGCTAATGGTATTAACCCTGGTGAAAACCGAGTAAGAATGGCCCTGGTCGCGCCAGTGGATGAATGCAGGGAAGCGGCAGAACGCATCAAAAGGTTTATCACCGGTTAAAACAATCTGAATATCGTTCGCTCCATGTCTAGGTTAAAATATTAGCTACATTGAATTTTTTTGGCCTTCGACAACATGATCCAACGAGAGGCTAACTAACCATCTCATGCTAAAAAAACAACGCGTCGAGTTTATTCTCAACAGGCTCAATGAACTCTATCCCGCACCGCCTATTCCCCTGGCACACAAAGACCCCTATACCCTGTTGATTGCAGTACTACTCTCTGCTCAATGTACTGATGAGCGTGTCAACCAAGTCACCCCGGCTCTGTTTAATGCTGCGGGCAACCCTTTTGATATGTGCCATGTGCCAGTAGAGACCATCTACAACATTATTCGCCCCTGCGGCCTGGCTCCCCAGAAATCAAAAGCCATTTCAACGCTGTCACAAATCCTTGTCGATCAGCACCAATGCGTCGTACCGGAAGATATGGACTCTCTGGAAGAGCTACCAGGTGTAGGCCACAAGACTGCCAGTGTCGTCATGTCACAGGCATTCGGTTACCCTGCTTTCGCTGTGGACACCCACATTCACCGCTTGGCACAGCGCTGGGGCCTCACCAATGGTAAAAATGTTGTACAAACAGAAAAGGACCTGAAACGATTGTTTCCAAAAGATCGCTGGAACGCACTTCATCTGCAAATTATTTACTATGGCCGTGAATTTTGCTCTGCCCGTGGTTGCGATGGAAGAGTTTGCGATATCTGCACCACCTGTTACCCAAACCGAAAAAAACCATTCAAAACAAAAAAAGCTTAATCGACAATTAACAGATGCGTTCCCTCGTGAACGAACGACACAATTTTGCTATCCTACACCGCTCTTTGATGGTGACGCTCTCAGTAACACTGATCAATTACCACTAAGCTATTACTAACAACCGCTTTACCGTTAATTCATGGCAGACCTATATATCGTGATTACACTTTACGGCATTAAAAATTGTGACACTGTAAAAAAAGCGCGCAAATGGTTGGATGAACAAACCATTGCCTACCAGTTTCATGATTTACGCACCGATGGGCTGACCAGTGACATGATTACCCAGTGGATCAACGCTGCAGGCTGGGAAACTGTTTTAAATAAACGGGGTACAACCTGGCGTAAACTCTCTCCTGACACTCAACAGCAAGTGACTGAGAAAAGCGTGACTGAATTATTGCTGGAACACCCGGCAATGATTAAACGGCCAGTACTGGATATTGATGGAAATATCACGATTGGCTTCAAAGCAGAAAACTACACGATGATTTTTGACCTGTAATTTTTATTCTCTGGAGATAGATTAAACAATGACCGCACTCTATAGTTTTGGCTTAGGTATAGGCACCCAAAATAGCGAAGGAAAATGGCTAGAGGTTTTTTACCCTGAACCCCTGCTCAACCCCAACGACAATATCCTGAGCGCGCTTAAGGCAGCTATTGGTTACGATAGCGGCAATCAAGTCATCACCTTGGATAAAAATTCCATAGGAGAGCTGGCAAATGCTCTGAACAAGGCGGGCGAAACAGCAATGGCAGCCATTGCTGAGCAATTGAAACGAAGTGAAAGGCCGGCTGTTGCCACTATTTTGAGTAGTGATGACGCCCCTGTATCTGTTCCCGAGGGCTACCTGAAGTTACACCTGCTATCCCATCGCCTCGTCAAACCTAACCACACCAACTTGAGTGGGCTCTTTGGCGTATTGCTCAATGTGGCCTGGACCAGCGAAGGCGCTATCGATATTGCCGAGCTAGCCGACCGACAAATACAAGCTCGCATGGAAAACCGTAATTTGTCTGTGGACAGTGTCGATAAATTCCCAAAAATGGTGGACTACGTCGTCCCTGCTGGCGTTCGTATTGCGGACACATCCAGAGTTCGTCTGGGCGCCTACATTGGTGAGGGCACCACCATCATGCATGAAGGCTTCGTCAACTTTAATGCTGGCACAGAAAGTACCAGCATGGTTGAAGGGCGTATTTCACAAGGTGTCTTTGTGAAGTCGGGCTCCGACCTCGGTGGCGGCAGCTCTACCATGGGCACCCTATCAGGTGGTGGCAATATTATTATCACCATCGGCAATCAATGCCTGTTGGGAGCCAACTCAGGGCTAGGTATTCCTCTTGGTGATCGCTGTACTGTGGAAGCTGGCCTCTATATTACATCCGGCACAAAAGTAACACTGCTCGATGATCACAACCAAGTTGTTGGCCAAGCAAAGGCCCGTGAATTGGCAGGTAAAGATGACCTACTCTTTAGAAGAAATTCCACAACAGGCACTGTGGAATGCCTCACCAATAAATCCGCTGTTGAATTGAATGAGGCCCTGCACACCTCTAACTAGCCTCCAGTCGGACTAATTCATTCCACGAAAAAGCCCTGGCATTTGTCAGGGCTTTTTTCTTTTGGGGGCAGATGGGTCTAAGATAGAAGCTAGAAAATCAAGACGTTTAAAAATAACTATTAAGAGTATGCCTTCAATCAATTTACACCACAGACCACTTTCCACTATTGTTAACCTGTAAACCATGCAACGTTGAATTAAAGGGATAATAATATGAACCATATCGAGTACGGACCACTGGCCGCCATAATCGGTGTATGGAAGGGTGATAGCGGCACAGATGTCGCCCCGGAACCAGATGCTGGCACAGAACAAATTTCCTACGCAGAAACACTAATGTGCGAAGCCGTTGGGGATGTTACCAATGCAAAGAAACAACACCTTTGGGTCGTCCGCTATCATCAAGTGGTGCGCAAAAAAGCTGATAATGAAGTTTTTCACGATCAAGTGGGATATTGGATATGGGATGAAGATCAGCAACAGGTCATACAATCACTGGCCATTCCACGTGCAGTTTGCGTCTTGGCTGGGGGGACGGCATCTACGACATCAGATGGCGCTATCCATATCGATGTTGCTGCAAAAGCTGGTGATTCACACTGGGGCATTGTTCAGTCTCCTTTTATGGACCGCAACGCAAAAACCACTGCATACCGCCATCAACTAACAATAAAAGATGACGTACTGACTTATTCACAGTCCACATTTTTGGACATCTATGGCAAATCATTTGACCATACCGATGGCAACACACTATTACGGCATAGTCACGACTAAACACCCAGTGAAACCACTCCACGCCCTATAACAAAACCTCCGGAAGCCCGTATAATTTAACCACGAAGACTTCACCCATAAGTACTTCATGTGTGTTCAAGGCTAGACTGCTTTAATCGAAGAACCATGGATGATTAGACATAAATGAATGAACTACCGTGATGTTTATTTCCGCTTGGTCAGAAGTGTAAAATTTCAAAAACTGAGGTCTTTTTTCCAAATTCTCCAAGCCACAAAATATAGGGCGCCATCTTATAGAAAACATACATTTGGTGCTTAGGTCTTAGATATTATTCTTTGGGTATATGAGTGAAATTCAATCTATAATGACTTTACATTTACTCTGGTAACGCTGTTTTAAAACAATAAGGAAGAGATTATGCGTATCTGTACTTTAATTTTAGGTCTAGTGTTTTCGTGCTTGCAAGTTTCTGTAGTTATGGCCGCTGAACTGACTCAAACATTGAAACGTATCAATGATTCGGGTGAAATTAATTTGGGTCATCGTAAAAGCGAACCACCGATGTCGCTTGTCGATGAATCAGGAAAGGCTATCGGTTACTCAATAGATCTTTGTGAGGTCGTCGTTGCCGCGGTTATGAAAAAGCTGGAACGAACAAACATTAAGATAAATTATGTTCCTGTAACAGCAGCCTCACGTTTTGAGGCTATTGAATCATCAAAAGTCGATCTTTTGTGTGGTGCTACGACAAAAACCTTAGCTCGTTCAGAAAAGGTAGGCTTTTCGCAACTGACCTTCGTGACGGGTGGTGGATTATTGAGTCGCTCTAATGCGGCTATTTCTAATATTACAGGCCTTAAGGGTAAAAAAGTTGCCGTGGTGGAGAAAACAACAACCTTAGCATCGCTGAAAAAAGTATTGTCAGAAAACGCCATTAATAGTGACATAGTAACAGTGGCTTCATTAGATGAAGGCATGGATCTATTGGATAAAGGTGAAGTTGCAGCGTTTTCATCTGATCAGGTTGTCCTCATCGGAAGTGTCGTTTCACGAAGTGCATCCGACCAATACTTTTTGTCTCCCCAACTATTTTCCTATGAACCATTCGCCCTGGCAATGCAGAGGGGTGATGCGGATTTCCAACTAGTTGTCGACAGTGCGTTGTCCCAGGTGAATCGCAGCGGCCAAATTGTTGATATTTATGGTAAGTGGTTCGGGAAATTTGGAATGAAACCACCCGTTGCGCTGCAGATGCTATATCAGCTAGGCGCCACACCGGAATAAGAACGCCTTAGAGATAGATCCGGAACTTGGAATCACCCACTTTGATTACTTTGTGGTTAACCCATATTGGGCCAAGTTCCTTATCTGTCATCGAGTGTGAATACTTTTTCCCAGATCCATTGCTTGAGTTTTCCTGTGTACCCACCTCAAAAAACTCAGCCACGACCACCCCCCCCGATAGTAAGTAACGCTTCAACCGCTGCTAATCGGCCAAGAGAGTTTGTTTATAATCACTATGGTTAAAATATTTATGGCTTCGATATGATGACACCAACACTGGAACTCACCTGCGAACTTATTCGCCGCCATTCTCTGACACCTGACGACGCCGGTTGCCAGCAATTGATGATTGAACGGCTGGAAGCCATGGGCTTCCATGTAGTCAAACTCCCTTTCGGCGACGTGAAAAATTTCTGGGCTGTACGCGGAGACGATGGCCCGACACTTTGCTTTGCCGGGCACACCGATGTGGTTCCTACAGGCCCAGAGAATGGCTGGCAACACCCACCTTTTGAGCCCACCATTACAGACAATCTATTGTATGGCCGCGGTGCGGCAGACATGAAAGGGTCGTTGGCGGCAATGATTACTGCCGTGGAAAATTTTATTGCTGAAAACCCCGATCACCAGGGGAAAATTGCCTTCCTAATTACCAGTGATGAAGAGGGTATTGCCATCAACGGCACGGTGAAAGTGGTCGAATGGCTGGTGGCACAGAACGCCATTCCGGAATGGTGCCTGGTGGGAGAACCGTCAAGCACTTCTCAGACAGGTGATACAGTCAAAAATGGCCGTCGTGGCTCCCTTGGTGGCGAACTCACGATCAAAGGTATTCAAGGGCATGTAGCGTACCCCCACCTAGCAGACAATCCCATCCATAAAGTTGCCCCAGCACTAGCAGAACTTTCCACTGAAAACTGGGATGAAGGCAACCAGTTCTTTCCTGCTACCAGCTTTCAAATTTCCAATGTAAATAGTGGCACAGGAGCAACCAATGTTATTCCCGGTGAAGCCAACATTGTCTTCAACTTTCGCTTCTCCACCGAGGTCACAGCTGACCAATTAAAGTCTCGCACTGAAGAAATCCTGAAGAGGCATGAGCTCAACTACGAGCTCTCATGGAATCTCAGTGGTCTACCCTTCTTAACCCCGGAAGGTGCCTTGGTTGAGGCAACGGTTTCAAGTATTCGTGATATTACAGGACTAGAGACTGAGCTATCCACTGCCGGCGGCACCTCTGATGGTCGGTTCATTGCCCCCCATGGTAGCCAAGTCGTAGAACTTGGACCGGTCAATACCACTATCCACAAAGTTGATGAGTGTGTCTCAGCTGAAGATCTGGAGACGCTCAGCACCATATATCAGGGGATACTGAAAAGACTGTTAACAGAACATACATAATTCTTTGGTTAGATGTTTAGCCAGGCATTATCATTAAAACTATATAGGTTGTTGCCCGACAAAAGTCTTATTGGCAAATAGATCATCAGTTAGTCCCACAGCGGGATTTCTGTAAGGCATTGAACTCTAGTGGAGCTCCCCATGAAATACACATATTTAACCAAGGTGGCA
>JBALVP010000139.1:0-4102 GCA_036961395.1 Porticoccus sp. | reverse complement strand
CTACAATCGCACCCCTTCAAACGGGACAGGGATCTGCCTGACCCGATCTGATCAAGGCTGGCGTAGCTCAGTAGGTAGAGCAGCTGATTTGTAAGACCTCGTAGTCGAAGTTTTTCCTCCAGTAACTCCAAGAATTGTATCGAGTTTTCCCCGGCAGCGACCCATCAAAAGCCGCTACTGAGCGTATACCGAAAACGGCCTGTTGGTGGTTTGCTGATGGGTGTCTGTTGTCGCCTTGTCCTGGATGGCAAGGGGTTCTGATGGTCACTGAATTTATCCCGAGCGTGGCGGCCAGTTGCACTTGAATTATCCCGGCGGAATGTCTGCTTATTCCAATAGCGGACATCGGCAATGTGGTGGGGCTGGTGGCGGCTTTAGCGACAAAGCGGATGTCGCCAATCCCCAAATTGCACTGATCTTGAGGTCCGCTGTGTGCCAAATAACGGGCGCTCAATCAATCATTATGCGTTGGCTAGAAACCAAATATAAAACGATAAAGAGTTTAAAACTAATACGGGAACCATGAACCACTTAGCAGTTATCTCGCCTCCAATTTTAGCTTGAGATGGAGGGTTTCGGCCGTATGAGTATTGGGGTAGTTTCGGCGAGTAGTAAACATCAATTTCCGCCCCTTTGTATAAGTCCTTGTCTACTTCAGCCTGAGTAAGTTTATCAGTAGGAATTGTTCCATTATGTTGGCAACCACCCACACTGTAGGAATAACTAATTAGCCCTTCGTTGGGCGCATTGGTAAGGGCTTGCTTTAATAATACAAGTTCGGCTGCTACAAACTCGGACCAAGTAATCACCCCACGGACTAAATGCTTTCCTGTCGTTGCTGGCCAAATATTGGCAAAAACGTCATACGTTTTCAGTCCAAAACCAACGCAAGTAAAAAAAAGCACAAGTAAGCCCCACCAGCTTAATAAATATCCGAAAAAGTACGCCTGCACTGGCAATTTCCTGATTTGTCCTTCATGAATTATGGCTGCTTAGAGTCGGAAGTAGACCCTGTGACCATTGTAGAGCAATCGTCCGCTCCTAGGGGTACTGGCAAGTTAAAACGTCTAAATTGATAGAATCGGTCGATGAATACATATAAACGCCACCGATTCCCGCCAGATATCATTTCCTACGCCGTCTGGCTGTACTACCGCTTCAACGTCAGCCACCGCGATATCGAAGATCTACTGGCTGAGCGTGGCATTACGGTCACCCGCGAGTCAATCCGCCTGTGGTGTATCAAATTCGGAACTATTTATTCCCGACGATTGAAGCGAAGGCACCGGGGCTATGGCGACATCTTCTTCATCGACGAAGTCTTCGTGAAGATTAATGGCAAGCAGCACTATCTGTGGAGAGCGGTCGACCAGGATGGCGAAGTCGTTGATGTGTATCTTGAGGCAAGGCGAGATGGTGCAGCGGCTAAGCGGTTGTTCAAGCGATTACTGCGCAGCCATGGCAGTGAGCCCAGGAAGATCGTAACGGATAAATTGCGAAGCTATCCGGTAGCCCATCGCGAGGTTGTCCCGGAGGCGATCCATGTGACTGACCAGTACACCAATAATCGCGCAGAGCAGTCTCATGAGGCGACCAGGGTTCGTGAGCGGGGAATGCGTCGATTCAAGTCGATGAGGCAGGCTCAGAGATTTTTGGCTGTACATTCCGCTGTTCAGAATCTTTTCAACCTTGGCAGGCATCTAGTCAGGGTGTTGAATTGCATCCAGAAATGATCCAAATACAGCAGATATTTGCATCCTGCGATGACCCACTCTCGGTGCAGATATCTGGTTAGGAACCAATTGCTTGCCGTAAGTTAGATGGTAGCTTTTTCAGTGCAACTGGTGCGTCATTCTTCGGTGCAAATCTACAGCTTGCTGCTGACGGGGGCACAGGCTAGGCCTGTAAAGGCAAAGAGCGCGTTTGCCACCCAAATTCGCTGCAGTGTAGGCTCGAAAAATCCAGCAAAGATAAATGCACCAAAGGATATAGATAGAGCAAAATAAAAACGCCACAAGCCTGTTGTCGACACCGATAAGTGCCTGTTTATTCGAGAGAGAATTAGCATGAAGAGAAGAATCAGGGTGATTAACCCAAACATGCCTCGCTCGACAAGCGCTTCGATATACAGATTATGCGCCCACGGGACCATTCTCGGCTCCACCTCGACCCAGTCTGGTAGCGCCAGGTTTGAGATGCCTAGCTTGTATGCAACCTCAAAGTGTGAAGGACCGAGTCCCAGAATAGGATGATCGCTCCAGTGTAATAGGCCGGCTAGCCAGACACTCAATCTGGCGTTCTCTTCCCGTATCAACAGAAAATTATTTACTATGCCCAGTTGAAACAAAAGGTCGGTTAAATATATTAAAAGCAGCAATACCAGGCAGTCCATAAGAATCTGCTTCCTGCGGAAATGGTATAAACACAGGATCATCGTCACTACGGCTGTCAGAAAGCATATTCGGCTGTCAACCAGGTAAAGAGCTATGGCCAGTGTCGCGAGAATACCGATGGCCAGCATCTTCAAAATGGGCTGTTTTTCGTTGAAAAATGTCGCAACCACCATCGGGGAGAAGATAACGCCCACCAACATGTCATTGGGTACAACGAGCGCGGGTGTTCTTTCGTCCCAAAATACTAATCCCGGATTGGAGCTACTGGAGTTCAGGAACATCAAGATGGTCACACAAGAAGAGGCCATTACCAGCAGCGACAGGCCCCAGGATGCATACCGGATGTGGTGAGGTGTCAGCTGGTTAAAAATGTAGGCAATCAATAGGCCCGGAAAAAGTACCGCTGTGGAATTTATGCTCCCCGCAATGTCATAGGAGAACACGACTGACGCGATATACGAGATTAAAAAGAGCGCGATAATGGAGAATGCAGCCCTGTCGCGCTCCTTCAATGTAGTCTCAGGAGCTACAGCGGGTTCGATCAATAGAAAAAGGCCACTGACGAGGAGCGGGCAGAGAACGAGTATAGGAGGCAGATTCGTGACACTCAGTACAAAATAGACTGATAAGGAGGCGATTACTCCGTCGTCCCGATAGCGCATGAAATATTTTTTATTCACACTTGCGAAATAAACCACATAAAATATACTAGTATTATTGGAAATAATAGACGGGTGGTTGACATGTTTGCAAATCGGAAAACAATTATCGCACTGTTGCTTCTCGCCGTTACTGCTGCCTTATCAACAGCCTCTATTTCAACGAATTACGGTGAAAAGTCTTCTCAGGCAGCGCCCGCCCTATTCCAGGGTACCTACTATACGGTAAATGACGGGACGATTGGTGGGACGATCACCTTTCACTCAGATGGGACGGTCTCCAGTATTGTGGCTGATATGTTCGGCTTCGCAGAAGGAAGGCAGTTTCGACGTTCGACTCCATCCCAAGGAGTCTGGCGCAAGGTTAATAATAATTCGATCCAGGTTACGACAACAGTGTTCTTCACAGAGCAAAATGGAGACCATTATGATCCGGACGGCCTGATAGTGAAGGTAAAGTTTTTGGCCGTATTTGATGATCCCGTGAAAGGAATAACTCCTGGCTACAAGTCTCGTAATTTAGTGGCAGAGGTTTTTGTTTCTAGCCAGAACCCCAATACTGACACTCCAGTAAGTATAATTGAATTATTTGGCAACGAAGGTTTCCGACTAGAAGGGGAATAGACCCTGCAGCAGTATGCTGCTCGGTTTCAATCTAAAAAATAGAGCATTACTGCAATGTTGTAGTGAATTTAGGGGTATCCAAATCGATCCCCACCAAATTTCCCCCCACCCCTATTGCACTCCCCCCGCACTTTCCCTAGAATTGCCCCGGCTTCAAGCGGGACGGTTATAGCCTATCCCTGTCTGATTTTGGCTGGCGTAGCTCAGTAGGTAGAGCAGCTGATTTGTAAGACCTCGGAGATGAATTCCAGGTGCCAGCAAGTTCAAGGAAAGTATGCTTTTCTTTCTCACTTCCCAATCAAATGTTCAAAACTGAAGCTATACCGAGCCTAGTGTTCTGGTGACGTTCTCTCCGCTGGAATAACCGCGGCAATTTGACCTGTACGCACTGAATCTAAGCTGACCCCTTTAGTTCATGGCTCGCAG
>JBALVP010000138.1:0-4104 GCA_036961395.1 Porticoccus sp. | reverse complement strand
CACATGCTGAAATGACCATAAAAAAGCCAGAAATACTATCAGTGAGACCCTGATCAGGCAAAGCAAATTCCTTCTTATTCCGTAAGACAGGCAGCCTGTTGAGCTTGGTTCCCTTGAACTTGCCGTGCGGCACCCTCCCGTTGATTAACGTCAAACTGATGCACCCTGTAGTCATCACTTAGTGCCTTTGCTAACGGGTTACCACAAACCAGTACTGGCGTTGCACCCAAGGCTGCCATTGCTTGATACAGCGCAATAGCACCCAGAGGCCCATCCGTTTCAAAGGTGTCTTTTACCGGAAATCCGGTGCTAATCAGCACGGTACCGGTGCAACCCAACATCATTCTGGCCGCACGCATGCAATAGCCTGGCTGCAGTGCAGGCTGTACCGTTTTCATTCCCCGCAGATTACGGGTAACCAAAAGGCCTTCTATCTGCTGACTAAGATTCAAGTCCTTTGCCGTTGTCATAGCACCCTCCTAGTAGCGCTCTCCTGGTAACTCTCTACTGCTTACTCTCTTCCACTTAACAAGGTTCCGGCTTTACCTGCTTAAAATAGCTGGCGGCCAAATGATGTATGTTGTGCGCCGCCTCCACGGTGATCGGCTCAAAAAATACCTTGTTACCAGGCTTCAGTTGAGCCAGTTGTGCGACATCCAAAGACAGTACCGAGCCAAGTTTTGGATAACCACCCATCGTTTGGCGGTCGTTCATCAGTACGATGGGCTGACCATCGGGCGGTATTTGAATAGCGCCGTGGCAAATACCCTCAGAAAGTATGCCACCGATATCTGTACTAATCGCGGGGCCCTCAAGGCGGCAGCCCATTCGATCTGAATAAGCAGAGACAACGTATTCATGGCTAAAAAAACGTCGTTGTTGCTGGCGGCTGAAGCTATGTTGTTGGTAGCCCGGTATGACCCTCAACATCGCATGATGCCCATACAGCGGCCGGTAACCCCTGGGCAATATAAAACAACGGCCATTCAAATTTTCCTTGCAGGGTAGGACATCGCCCGGCTGTAATTTTCCGCCGTTTAGCCCACCCATGGATTCTCGAACAACTGTGGAGGCACTGCCAAATATAGTAGGAATATCAAATCCGCCAGCCACGGCAACATAGGCTCGTACACCTTCATTGGCAAAACCCAGTTCAATTCTATCGCCCGATTTAATTTGATGGCTACGCCACAGTGACTTTGCCCTATGGTTAATGGTGAGTGGCATATGAGCACCACAAACGGCTATTCGAGTAGCTACGTTTGCCACCAACACCAAACCACCCACACTGACCTCCAATGCGGAAACATCAAGCGCATTATCACAAAGCCGGTTGGCCCAATGAAAAGCCAGAGGGTCTGCTGGCCCACCGGTGGATAGACCCAGGCGATGAGCACCAAAGCGCCCCTCATCTTGTATAAGGGTGAGTAGACCGGGCTGCTCGACGATAAATGCTGAATGGCTCACAGCATCATTTACAGTGCTATTCACAACACCAGTCACAACACACCGCCCCGTTCTAAAAAGCTCTGCCGATCGATGCCCTTAAAGCGCACCCGATCACCAACCTGAACAGGCATGCTCGGGTCAACATTAGGATCAAACATCGGTTGAGGGCAGAGGCCAATCAGGTTCCAGCCACCAGGCGAGGCTGCCGGATAAATTGCTGTCTGACGATCAGCGATACCTACGGCTCCACGGGGCACCCTCTGCCTAGGCGTAGCTAATCGGGGTGCTGCAATGCGTTCATCCACCTGCCCCAAATAGGCAAATCCTGGTGCAAAACCAATGGCATACACACGATATTCCTGAGCTTGGTGCAGTTGAATCACATCGTCTACGCCCAAGCCAGCTCGGTCAGCCAATGCCTGCAAATCAGGACCGGACTCGTGACTGTAATACACAGGAAGCTCGACAAGAGTACTCTCCTGGAAATTACCGCTCTGCACTTCAAGCTGATCCAATCCGGCTAATACCTCACGAATTTGAGGGCGGATGGTATGAATATCTGTGCGAAATAGATCATAAATGACCAGCAGGGATGCGTAGGAAGGCACCATATCAATCAGTACCGAACCGAATGACTCTTCAAGCAAATGTACGGCATGCTGTACTCTGGCAGAAACGACGGGGGAGGACTCTTCACCAAAGTAAATCATTAAAGAATTTTCACCTGCAACGGAAATATTCATCCGTCAATCAACCTCCGGATTTCCTGGATAGCCTGAACTCCTTCGGTGTTATCGCCATGCACACAGAGGGTATCCGCATTCAGAAGAAGTGTATGGCCGCCCACTGTTGTCACCGTGCCCTCTTCTTTAAGTTGTGTCGCCTGAGCTAACATTTTTTCTCTGCCGTGCACCGCACCAGATTTAGCGCGTGACAGCAATGTGCCATCATCGTCGTAGCAACGGTCAGCAAATGCCTCAAACCACAGTTCGACACCCAATTGTTCCGATTCAGCCCGATGTTCATCGGCCCAAGGTGTCGCCAGTAACATCAATTTAACCGGGCGATAAAAAGCTGCGATAGATTTCATCACAGCACGTCGAGTTTCGGCATCTGCCATCATGTCGTTATAGAGTGCACCGTGAGGCTTCACATACTGCATTTCCAGCCCTTGAGTTTTGGCCATACCATCCAGTGCGGAGATCTGATAATGGATCAATGCCATAATTTCTTCGGGAGGATGGGTAATAGAACGACGGCCAAACCCCACCAAGTCTGGATAGCCAGGATGGGCACCAATCATCACATTATGTTCACCAGCAAGCGTCAACGTTTGCTGTATCACCATATGGTCACCTGCGTGAAAACCACAGGCAATGTTAGCCTGATCAATATGGGGCATCACCGCCTCGTCCATACCCATGGTCCAGGCACCAAAGCTTTCACCCAGATCACAATTGAGCAGTAAGGGCATAATCTCCTCCAAAGGCTATTGTTCGTCCAAAGACATAGTTGCTTCCAAGGACATCGTTATCTCCAGTAATACTCATTAAGCCGATGACTTAAATATTCTCACTAAAATAGCACGTTTATCATTCAGCTAATTCGCAGTTTTTCAGGTCCGTTACCAGCATACAATCTGGGCTGTGGGTGATATACACAGGGGCGGCTTGGCCTGCTCCAGTGCCACCTGTGGTGTGACCCCACAAGCCCAGAATACAGGTAGTTCATCAGGCTTGATGGTTACCACGTCGCCAAAGTCGGGACTATTGATATCACTAATACCAATTAGAGATGGATCTCCCACATGAATTGGGGCGCCATGCACCGAGGGGAATTGAGTGCAAATTTGGGCAGCACGGCTCACGTCAGCTTTTACAAATGGCCGCATACTCACCACCATCTTGCCCTGAAATCGTCCAGCTGACTCACAATCTATATTGGTGCGATACATGGGGACATTGACACCTTCGGTGATGTTCCGCACGTCAAGACCATCCGCTAATAACGCCTCTTCGAAGGAGAAGGAACAACCCAGTACAAATGTCACTAAATCGTCACGCCACCAGCCACTAATATCTGACACTTCATCAACCACCACCCCCTCTTTGAAAATGCGATAACTGGGGAGGTCGGTGCGAATATCCAAGTCTTCACCTAAAAAAGGCAACTTAGAATCACCCTTCTCTGCCATTCCTATGAGTGGGCACGGTTTGGGGTTGCGCTGGCAAAATTTCAGAAATTCTGTTGCCCAATCACTGGGCAGAATCACGACATTTCCCTGGACAAATCCAGAGCAAAAACCAGAGGTATTTCCAGTAAATTCACCACACCGAATTCTGTGGCGCAGTTCAAGCGGCGATAAATCAAGAGACATCAAACACTCCAGTTATATGGAAACCCTGGATCATTTTGGGGTCCATGCTAGCGGCTATCATTCAACCACTTAATCACGCTGTCTGACCATACCCAATCTAATCAGGCCCTATCTAATCAGACCCTATAGGTATTGACCGCTATCCCTGTCGCCTTTCAAGCAGCTTATTGGCGCTGTCCATGCATTTTCCATCAAGCGGCTAAAATCACGATGACTGATATGTAACAGATGGCTGTGATCACCTCCCTCAATATAGACATCCTTCATATCCAACAACT
>JBALVP010000137.1:0-4131 GCA_036961395.1 Porticoccus sp. | reverse complement strand
GTTGCGCTTTATTTCACCATTGTTAGTACTGGTGGTGTTTGTTTTAGGTCTCTACAAGACGTTTTGGTGATGTTAACAACGATTAAACGCAGTGCGCTGGTCATGTACTCGGCGCAACAAATGTTCGACCTGGTCAATGACGTGGCGAGTTATCCGTTGTACATGGCTAATTGTGTGGGCTCAGAAGTTCTCGAGCGGAGTGAAAACTCGATGGTCGCCAGATTGGATCTGAAGAAAGGTGGCATTGGCCACAGCTTTACAACTCGCAACACCCTTTTTGAACCTGAGCGAATTGATATGGATCTCCAGCAAGGGCCATTTAAAAAATTATCGGGAGGGTGGAGTTTTACCGCATTGACGGATTCGGCCTGCAAGGTGATGTTGGATCTGGAATTTGAATTTAATAGCCTGTCGGTGGGGATTGCATCGTCCAGTTTGTTTACTTCGGTAGCAAATAATCTGGTGGATGCTCTGACACTGAGGGCGCAAGAGGTTTATGGTCGATGACGGATGTTGAGCTTATAACGGTCGAAGTGGTTTATGGATTACCGCACCGACAACAATTGATTGAATTACAAGTCCCTCAAGGTACAACCGCATTTGAGGCAGTACAGCAATCGGGCATTGTTTCGCAGTTTCCAGAAATTGATTTGGAGAGCACCAAGATGGGTATCTTTGGGCAAGCTTTGGGTACTAAAGGGCTAAAGCTGCCTAAAGAGCATGTGCTGGAGATGAAGGACAGGGTAGAAATCTATCGTCCTTTGATTGTTGATCCTAAAGAAGTGCGTAAGCGCCGTGCTGAGAAAGCGCGTCAGTAAGTTGAAACATAGCTAGAGTAGATAGTTATTCTTCAGGATTACTGACATTCGGATGATAGTCGCCTCTAAAGCCCACTAATTGGTTGTTATCAAAGAAGATCGCAACACGTTCACGAACCTCTTCGCCTTCTTTAGGGTCCAAGCTATAGTAATAATCCCAGCGATCCTGATTGAAGGTGTCCGCGATGAGTGGTGTGCCCATAATAAAGCGCACCTGTGACTTGGTCATTCCTGGCTTCAGTTGATCAATCATATCCTGAGTGATCACGTTACCCTGTTGCACATCATACTTATGAATACCTGGAAGTGTTGGCATACTGAAGCTTGGCATAGAAAAATCAGAGCACCCTGAAAGGGCGAGAGCCAAGGCCAAACAGCAAGTTATTCGTGCAGTACAATGCATTAGGGGTTCCAGTCATATCTTCGAACGGCGATAATACCCAATCCGTCCAGTGGATAGAAGAGGCCATAAGGTAATGAATGAGGAAAACCGCGAATTACGCAAGGTGGGGCTTAAAGTCACTGCTCCTAGATTAAAGATTTTGCATATTCTGGAAGATTCCTCTGGTCGCCATATGAGTGCAGAGGATGTTTATCGCAAGCTGATGGAGACCGGTGAGGATGTAGGCATTGCCACTGTTTACCGTGTTCTCACACAATTTGAGAGCGCTGGGCTGATAGTTCGGCATAATTTTGATAATGGCCCTGCCGTGTATGAAGTTGATCGTGGGGATCATCACGATCATATGGTCAATGTGGATGACGGCCAGGTGATTGAGTTCCACTGTGCAGAAATTGAGGAGATGCAGGAGAGAATCGCTGCTGATCATGGGGTTGATATTATTGGCCATAATCTAGTGCTTTATGTTAAATCCAAAAGTTAACCAGCATTTTTGACATCCACTTGAGGTGATATCCGGCGCATCGTTTTAGATTGAAGGCTTGTTCTTTGGTTCGGCATTGTTTAGTAGTGAGGTGATTAACAGGGTGTTACTGCTGAATTTGGTTTCTCCCTCCCTCCTTGGCTCGATATAAAGCTTTATCGGCTGATTTTAAGACAGAATTGAAGTCTGGATTATCTTGAGAATCCGATAACCCCATACTCACCGTGGCCCTAATATTACCCTTGCTTCGAGATGCGCCCCGCTGTTTTTCACCCATGTTTTGCCGCCAGGGGCGAGACTTTTTGTCCCGAGCCGTCATGTCGTACTCCGCAATATTTTTTCGGAGTGTCTCCAAATTATCAATGACGTTGTCAGCAGTTTTTCCTTTGAATAGCAGGCAGAATTCCTCTCCACCAAAACGGTAGGCTCGACCACCTCCGGTGACTTGGGAAAGTTTTATTGCGATGGCCTTCAGAACCTGATCACCTAAATCATGGCCATATTGGTCATTGATTTTTTTGAAATGATCCACATCTGCCATTGCAAGGGCATAGGTATTACCTGCATTGCGTACATCTCTCAGTAAGGCACGTCGGTTGGATATTTGAGTGAGCTCGTCTCGGTAGACCATGTTGAGTAGGCTATGAGTTTGGTTGATGATCAGGAGTAAGCCGAAAGCAGAAAACATCGTCGCTGAGATATGGGCTGTCTGGAACCAGGCTAGAGTAATAAAGCTGAACAGAATGCAACCTGGAAGACTGCTGTCTAGTTGTTCATTTTTCAATAGTGGTAGAACTAGGCTAATGATAAAGGCGGTGATAAATAGCATGCTGGCCGCAGATGAAATTTTCAGGTCGAGAAAAGCACCTTGCTGAAGCTCTGGGAATAGGGTTGAGAACCAAAGTGGCTGCCACTGAAATAGGCTGGTAATAATAAGAGCAAAAATGGAAATAAAAGAGACCAGTACTAGAAACCCAAGGTGCCGCCAGCCAGTATTGGGTAAGATGATTAACACCCCAAGCAGTATTGGTAGACAGAGAGATATCAGGCTATAAGCCTGGCCAGCTGGCTCGGTGTCTAGAGGGGCTTGTAGGTACTGGCGGATTAGCCAGTAGCAGGTGAGCATAACAAGTGCTGCACCTAGATCTCGAGAGTGGTTGGCCAAAATTGCAACAAATGCAGCCAGTCCACAAAGAATATAGGGGAGTTGGCTCAACACGGATAGCTGATCGCTGCCCAGTGACTGCGCATGCCAATTAATAAACCCTGCCAACATCAGGCAAAACACGGGTGGCAGTAGGCGAACCATTATTTGTGACATAACCTGCTGATTTTATGTGCCTTACCCTAGATATTGGATGACAGTCTATGATGTTGTGGCGGCAGCGTAAACATTTGGTGGGTCGCGTTAGGGTGAGAATGAATAGAGCAAGTTGCTTAAAGCTTCAGGGGCTACTCAAAAGTGGTTCCTGCAGCGGCTTAAAATGGGTTGGATATATGAGGTTAAGTGGTTTTTCTAGAGGCGTTTTTTGGCTGCTCCTCATGTTGCCGTTTACGGTTAATGCTGAAAATTTTTGTTTATTGTTAGCGGAAAATTATTACGAGCAGCTTTATTGTGAGGTGAAGGCTATGGGGCGGGGGCATCGGCTTCCATCACTCCTTGATTTTCGACGCAATAATGAACTGACACAGGCTATGTTATTAAAGCGTCCTGCTGCCAAGGTGGGTATTGAGGTTGTACTACCCAAGCGAGAGGTTGCACCCAGTAGGGGAGTTTCACCAAAAATAACTCAGTCAAAAACTATGCGCGTCAATCGAGAGATAGATGGTGGTGGATTGAGGCAATGTTTGTTTAACGCAAAAAGCATTCAGTGTGCTGATGGCAATTATCATTTGGTGGGTAATGAAGCCAACAGCAAATTGGTAAAAGGCGTTCTAGCTGACAGTAATAGGATGGATATACCTATTTATTCAGGGCTGCTCAGTGATCAGCAGGCATTAAACCAGTACCTCGCGCGAGCTTATCGTCAATATGTTGAGAAAATGCTGGAAATTGGTTTGGGCGGATCGACCTTTTCCTATGCCAAATTTGCCTTTCTCTTTAACGATGTGACGGCAAAAGGGATAGATTTCAGCCAGCGCTTTGAGACCATGTTCCGTTTCCTGAAACAGGACAAACAGAATATTGCTGTGAGTGAGGCGCTTCCTGATAGCGTGCAATCAGCTTGGGAGGACTGCGATAGACTTGATGATGGTTTGGTTGTTTGTAATGGAGGGCGAAAAAACTATTTGTACCGCCACATAAACTAACTCTGCCTCATGGTGGAAGCAGAGTTGCTTGGCGTTCGATCAGTTAAAGGGCGAACTAAAATCTTTTAGTGGGTGGGCAAAGTGCACCTATATAACGTTAGCAACCACGATCAGGACGC
>JBALVP010000136.1:0-4168 GCA_036961395.1 Porticoccus sp. | reverse complement strand
CCTGTTTACTGAAAACCTCACTGACACTATGGTGGTGGCCGATCGCGGTAATTGTGGCGGAGTTACTGTTAAGGCTAATGGCGGGAAAACCTGGCCGCTCAAGTTTGTATTGGAGCATCAGTGACTGTGTGAGCATGTTGGACAGAGAGGCAGACAGGCCGTTGCCGCAGCAAAGAAGCTTATGTTCCTGAAGTAATTGCTGAACAACTCGAGAGCTGGCATCTACGATAAGTGGTGCCAGTGCTTCGCCGCAGGCCATCTTTGCCTCAATGCTTTGGTGAAACTGCTCAATAACACTTGATTGCATAGTTATTTATGACTTCTCTTTAGAGGCTATTCAAGCACTGAAGGCGTTGCGCAGCCATTCTACCTGATACTCATTGCTGATGCCGTGGTCTTTGCTCAAGCAGATGGCATCAAATCGGCATGAGACCTGATCCCAGAGTTTCTTTGACTGTAGGTAATGTTGGGCCGCATAAATTAAATGCCGTTGTTTTCTGGCATCAATACTGTCGGCAGCACTACCAAACTGGCTGGCACTTCGCAGGCGCACCTCAACAAATACCAAGGTATTTCCCTCCTGCATAATCAGATCAATTTCACCGCGAGGTGTGCGGTAGTTGTTGACGACGATAGTGAGCCCCTGGGCTTCCAGATAGTGTTGTGCCCATTGTTCTGCGTTGGCCCCCAAATTGTAGTCAGTGCCCTTCCTTTGCTTGAACATCACGGTGAAATCCTTTTACTAAACATCCGTTGTTCTGCATGTTGTGTTGATACTTAGTTGGACAGTATATCTGTCGTTCGAGCAATTTTAATCATCAGTGAGCTGTTGGGCTGACTGTACCTTTCCGCCCCGAAATACTGCCCAGGGTTGCTCGCGTTCGATGGCCCCCTGCGAATTTAGCTGGAGTGTGCCAGTGCTGCCAAATAGTCTAGTGTCTGGTTGCTGAACCATCAGTGCCAGCCATTGGTGCAGGTGGTAAGCATCAATACCCAAAGCAAAGATGTGACGATACAGGGCAGGTAATTCTGTGGCAGGCTGCAATTTTTCATCGGTGGCACCAGGTAAGGTCCAGGGCATGGCGCTGAATCTAATCCCCTCAAGATCTCGGTTGCGTCCCATATCCTTAACACCGGTGTAAAGGTGAGAGGTCCCATAAATTTTAAGGTCGCTGGCGAAGAGGAAGTCGAGTGTGGGCTTGATTTGGCGGGCATGGTCGGGATAGGCGGCCATAAAGACCATATCGATATCCTGTCGACGACGTGACGTATGCGCTAGCGGTTTCCCCAGTAATTGCTGTAACCGTTTTTTGCGTGTATTGCTGTGATCAATATGTAATACCGGTTTTAGTAGGGGGGCAAAATCGCTTTGTGATGTTCCATAGGGTGGGGTTTCGATCAGGGTTCCACCTTTTTCCTGCCAGCGGTCACGAAACGCTGTTAGGGCACGGTCTCCCCATCCGCTATTAGGGGTGATAGATAGTGCCGTTCGTTGACCTTCGATCCACGCTCTCTCTGCAATTTGTTTCGCCTCATCTGTGGCTGAAAGTCCAAACTGAAAGAAGTTTTTTGGCATCGTTGAGACGGGTGACTCTATGTAATTAAGCGCAATAGTTGGCACAGGGAATTCTGAGAGGCTGAGTAGTTGTCGGACTTGTTCTTTTTGTACAGGTCCGATAATCAGCTGCGCGCCATCGGCAACGGCCTGTTGATAAAGGCTGGCAATGTTGTCGTTGGCAGCTGTGTCGTAAAAGCGAATTAACGGGGTTTCGCCATAGTGACCACGAACATCATACCAGGCCGAAAGAAAACCATTACGAATGGCTCTTCCTGCTTGAGCTAATGTGCCCTGTAGTGGCAGCAGTAAGGCAACCTGCTGGGGAAGGTTGCTAGCAGCCTGCTCGGCTGACAACAAGCTTGTGGGTGGCATGAGTGAAGCCGGGTGACCCGGCTGATTTCTCCGCCATTCATTGATAAGAGTGATTTGTTGGCGGACATCCCCCTGATTTTGTCGGGTAATATTGGCCAGCATAAACCAACCGAGTATTGTCTGGTTCTGTTCAGTGGTCGCTAGTTCTGCCAGTTGTTCATGGGTTATATGGTTCAGGGAAAACCAAAGCTTGTCGTGAGCTTCTTGCCGAACTTGCGAAGCGGAAGAAAGTTCTGAGAGCGCCACATATGCATCAATACTACTTTTGTGTTCGCCGAGAAGAGAAAATAGCTCCCCGCGCAGTTGGTACCATTGCTGTTGTTGCGTGAGAGTGAGTTGTTGCCAATCTTGCTCTATTCGTTGGTTTGAAAGCAGTTGTCGGGCCAAAAAGAAATGGTCATTGGCAAGTGCCAGCTCAGAATACATCAGCGTATATTTTGCAAACTGCCCAGCGGGTAAAGGGTTGGGAGCAATATTTTCTAATACCGTGAGGGCTTGATCATTTTTGCCGGCTTTAGCAAATAGCTCAGCGGCCGTCAGTTGGTGCAGTTGTTGTTGCGGTGCTATGCTGCTTGCCGCCTGAGATAAGGCGCTAGCGGCCTGTTCACTGAGTGTTTTGGTGGGGGTGATGTTGGGGCTGCTGGTCTGAGGCTGCTCGACACACCCACTCACCATAAAAGCCAGTAAACACAGGATAGTTATTGTGATCCGAATTTTAAGCATAGGTGTTAGTTCTTATGGCAGGTGAATTGTATGTGGTGGCCACGCCAATAGGCAATTTGGGGGATATGGTACCTCGCGCCGTGGATGTTCTCCATGCAGTTGATCTCATTGCTGCTGAAGATACGCGTCACAGTGGTCGTTTGTTGAAGCACCTTGGTGTAGAAACACCCTTGACGCCCTACCACGACCACGGTGATGACCGCCAAATGTTACGAATGATAACTGCCCTGGAGTCCGGGCAGAAGGTGGCGTTGATCTCTGATGCGGGTACTCCGCTCATTTCTGACCCTGGCTATAAGTTAGTCAGGGAAGCCCGGTTGCTTGGTATTAGAATTATTCCTATCCCTGGCCCCTGTGCTGTTATTGCGGCACTGAGTGCCTCGGGGATGCCTAGTGATCGCTTTTCCTTTGAGGGGTTTCTCCCCCACAAGTCATCGGCTCGCATTAAAAAATTCGAGGGTTTGGTTAAAGAGTCTCGCACTTTGATTTTTTATGAGTCTCCTCATCGTATTGTGGAGACTCTTGCTGATATGGCAGAGGTCTTTGGCTCAGAGCGTGAGGTGGTTATGGCTCGAGAGTTGACCAAGACCTATGAGACATTTCTTTTCGGTTCGTTGGTGAGTGTTTACCAGCAGGTAACTGATGACCTTAACCAGCAAAAGGGCGAGATCGTGTTGATTCTTCGGGGGGCTGATGAGGCTGAGTTATCCCCTAGTGATGATGAGCAGGATCGGATTTTAAGGTTGTTGCTGGATGAACTGCCTCTGAAGCAGGCTGCAGCACTGGCGGCTAAGGTTACTGGAGGGCAAAAAAATGCGCTTTATCAGCGAGCTCTGGCGTTAAAAGGGTAGTATCAATAGGCGCTCGTTTAGGCGTTGCTAGCAAGAGCGATGGTATCGGGGTTAATTTGCCTGAAGGTTGTTGATCCTTCATTGGGGCGCCTTCCTTCGCACCACTGTGCTATCCGGGCTAGATCTATTTTATCCCTTCTATAGTGGGCTCCATTCATTTCACATATCCCTAATCCGTGAGCCGCAGCCTGAATATAGTTACGGGTATCCCTCAATGTGGCGATAACGGGTAGTCCCAGTTGTTTCGATAACTGATCGATTTTCTTTTTAAGCAGGGTAGTCTTTGAACTTCGATTGAAAACCAGAGCAATATTTTGTTGATTGGGCAGGCTACGCTGCATTTGTTGGATCGTATTAACGATAGCATGCAGGTCAAACTCATTCGGCAGGACAGGAAGCAGAATAGCACTGGCTTCTTTCAATAACGGATTGAGGCTGGTTAAGTCAGGCCTTACTGGTGTGTCCAGCACCAAAACATCCGTATTGCGGGGTGGTTGAATGGCCCAGCTTCGGGTGACGTTATGGGGGCAATGATGGGCATCGACAAGTTGTATTTCGGCTGCTTTTTCAGGGCGCTTATGGGCCCAGAAAACGCTGGAACCCTGAGGGTCTAAGTCCATCAAGGTGGTTGTCTCGCCCTTATTACTGAAATAACTGGCTAGGT
>JBALVP010000135.1:0-4182 GCA_036961395.1 Porticoccus sp. | reverse complement strand
TCTGGCGGGAATTTATCAAGCGAATGGTTTCGGTGCACCTGAAATAGATTTGATAAAAGCAGACCGTTTGGAGTACTTAAGTAAATTGGGCATGGCTTATTTTAATGCGGATATTGATGTTTCATGTCTAAAAGAATTTAGCTAAGACCAGCATTGACTCTATTTCTTATAGAGCATTTAAAGGGGCTGCTCTAAGTGCAGCCCCTTTTTTATAACCTATTGGGACATTTTGCTCTTAGTCTGGCTATGAAGATAATCAGCCAGAGCGGCCCTCTCAGAATCAGTCAGCTTCTCAAAGGATGGCATCTCACGGTGCTGATTGCTTCCCTTTATCCATTCCATTAATTCGTACTGTGATTTTCTAGTCAAAAGTGTGGAGGGAATACGTTTTAGATAATCACCACGGCCACTTCTAGGGTGGCATGTTGAGCAGTTCTCTTGAAACAGTGCTTCTCCAGCGACAACAGCGGGGTCAGGTGGTGATTTCTTGTCACCACAGCCAATAAGAGCAGCCACAATTCCAATAGCAAGCATTGATTTCATATTCGTCATCAGTTTCTCCTTATAAAACAGCGATCAATCTTAATATTATTTTTACTTATTACATGCCCGCGAGACTAGCACACGTTATATCAATAACGACGACGGTCATGCAAATGCGCTTCGTCAGATTTCTAATGGTTTATTCGACACTATGACGCCATTGTTATCTGCATAAACATAGTCACCAGGATTGAAAGTCACGCCACCAAAAGTAACCGGGACATTGAGGTCACCAATACCTCGCTTATCCGTTTTAAGCGGAATACTGGCAAGGGCCTGTACTCCTAGATTCAGAGCCACCAGAGCATCTACATCGCGTACACAGCCATAGATGATGATACCTTCCCAGCCATTATTAACAGCATTTTCAGCAATCATGTCACCTAGCAATGCCCTTCGCAGTGAGCCACCTCCATCTACGACCATAACCTTTCCTTGGCCTGGGTTTCCAGCATGTTCCTTAACTAATGAGTTGTCCTCATGACATTTAATCGTAACGACTTCACCACCAAAGGATTCTCTGCCACCAAAATTTCCCATCATGGGTTCCAGTACTCGAACCAGTTCTGGGTAGTCATCGCATAAATCCGGGGTTGAGAAAGACATAGGTACTCCAGTTATTATTTATTCAAGACACTTAGTTAATCCAGACGCCGACTTTTCCACCCTCTTCCACCAGCTCGTATCGTGCAAGTGGTGATATATCAGCAACAGCCTCACCACCAAGGGGTTCGCCATTATCCAGACGAAAAGTAATCTTGTGCTTAGGGCATTGTATGCAACCGTTGGTAAGCCGTCCTTTTTTAAGTGGAGAGCCATCGTGGGGACAACGATTGAGAATTAATCGAGTTTGACCACCACTGTGAACCAACAACATATCCTGCCCAGAGACAGCAACACACTTCAGATAACCTTCACTGATACGACTGATATCTTCTAGGGGAAAAAAATTCATAATGATGGCGAGATTGCCATCTTACCGCTTATGGAGCAATGCTTAGCATCAAATAGTTTTGATTAAGTGAGCAGTACCGTAGACTAGCCCCCCATGAAACAGGTGGATATTGTCGACTTTACCTACCGCCCAGATGCCGAGCAATTATTTGGTGCTGTTCGTGATCTGCCGGACGCGATTTGGTTGGATAGCGGTAAACCTCGTAGCTTATACGGGCGATTCGATATCATCAGTGCTCAACCTGACACCGTGTTGGAAACTGTCGGGAAAACAACTCGAATTATCACCTCGAACACCACGATCTCCAGTGAAGAAGATCCCTTTTCACTGGCTGAGGATTTACTCACATCTACCGGTAGCGTGGATGCAAGCTATAACAGCTACCCCTTTATTGGTGGTCTAGCAGGTTATTTTGGCTACGATTTAGCCCGTACCATTGAAGTGCTCCCTCATACGCTGAGAAAGGTGGATAACCTTCCAGATATGCGAATCGGTAATTACAGTTGGGCATTGGTTTTAAATCACTCTGAGCAAAAAGCCTGGCTATTTTTTCGCAATAGCTGCCCTGCCAGCCTTCGTCAGGAAATTACTCGTCGATTACAGCAGGCAAGTAATGTCAGCGATGACTGTGTTGTTGAAGACCCCATACCTAATCGTCATTTCAGTTCATCTATTCCCAAAAATGATTACCTGCAAACGATTGCCAAGGTGAAGCAGTATATTTCTGAAGGGGATTGCTACCAGGCAAATATTGCCCAACATTTTTCAGCGCCGTTTAGTGGTGATAACTGGGCCTTATATCGATCCCTACGTAGAGTGTTGCCCGCAGCCTATAGTTGTTTCTACCAATGGGGTGAGGACCACAAGGCAGTGCTTAGTTTTTCGCCAGAGCGATTTCTAAAATTATCGATGGGTCATGTGGAGACCAAGCCTATTAAGGGGACGGCTCGGCGGGGTAATACGGTTGATGAAGACCAGCTCAATGCGATTGCCCTGATGAATAGCGCTAAAAACCGTGCTGAGAACCTGATGATTGTGGATTTATTGCGTAATGACTTGGGCAAAACCTGTGAGCCAGGCTCTATTCGTGTTCCCAAATTGTTTGCGTTGGAAAGCTTTCCTAATGTGCATCATCTCGTCAGTACAGTCACGGGTCGACTGCGCAGTAATGAGTCAGCATTGTCACTGTTACGAGGGTGCTTTCCAGGCGGGTCAATTACTGGTGCCCCTAAAAAGCGAGCGATGGAAATTATTGAGGAGCTGGAGGTGTGCCGCCGCTCAGTCTATTGCGGCAGTATTGGTTATATTAGTGCGACTGGGCGTATGGATAGCAATATTGCCATACGAACCCTGATAGCTGATGGTCAAAAACTTCATTGCTGGGGTGGTGGTGGTATTGTTGCTGACTCTATCGCCGAGAGCGAATTTGAGGAAACCCTAGATAAAATCAGAGTATTAATCCAACCCTGACAAGCCCTGTCTATTCAAAGGTTTCCTTCTATTTGGCTACAGGCTCAAGTCTCGATTACTTGCTTTAATAAATTCTTTTTTTAGTGACTCAAAGTCTTGTACCGCAGGGAATTGTGGGAACTCATCGATCACATTTTGTGGTGCGTGGAACAGAATCCCTGCATCTGCTTCAGCCAGCATGGTGGTGTCATTGTAGGAGTCGCCAGCAGCGATAGTCCGATAGTACATACTTTTGAAACCTACGACAGCTTGGCGTTTGGGGTTTGCCTGACGTAGTTTGTAGTCGGTCACTCGACCATTCTCATCCACTTCCAGTTTATGGCATAGCAGCGTTGGGAATCCCAGATGCCTCATTAACGGTTGAGCAAATTCATAAAATGTATCGGAAAGAATCACCACCTGGAAACGCTCGCGCAGCCAGTCGATAAAATCTCTGGCACCTTCCAAAGGTGACAGTGTGGCAATCACTTCTTGAATTTCATTCAGTCCCAAACCATTCTTTTCGAGAATGTCGAGTCGATAACGCATGAGTACATCGTAATCAGGTTCATCGCGGGTGGTTTTCTTTAGTGCTTCAATGCCGGTCTTTTCAGCAAAAGCTATCCAGATCTCCGGTACCAGAACGCCTTCCAAGTCCAAGCATGCGATTTCCACAATGTATTCCTCAATTAATTTTTCAGGGCATAAAACGGCGCAACTCTACCGATATCAGGGGAATATCGCAACAAATGAGTATGGCAAGCGCAGTGTATCTCCAGATGGAAATGATGAACTATATCACTGTGCTTTATCCCGGAAAATGGGAGTGGTCACAGGAATTACATGTGTCTATTTTTGTTAATGTCGCCCTTAATAGCTGGATGTATGTAGATTATATTTTCTGATTATTTTTCCTTTAGTTAAGGCTCTGGTATTATTCGCGACCTTAAGAATATCCCCCTTAAGAGCACCCACCGATAACTTATTGAGAATATTGAGTAACCCCTATGTCTGAAAACCGATTATCCACGGTCGATCTTGACCAGAAACTCTCTGAACAAACACCTCAGGAGATTCTATCTTATGCCTTGGAACAGTTTGACAATATCGCAATTTCCTTCAGCGGTGCTGAAGATGTTGTTCTAATCGATATGGCGTATAAGGTTGCCCCAGAGAAGGTACAGGCATTCTCTTTGGATACAGGTCGGCTCCACTCAGAAACCTACCGTTACATT
>JBALVP010000134.1:0-4194 GCA_036961395.1 Porticoccus sp. | reverse complement strand
TACCTTCCATCTTATGTTGCGGCCCGGCACACAGGTGGTGATGGAACACAGTTCTGAGCCAGGAAAAAAAGGCACCTTGCATGACTTTATGCAGTGGCAGGGGCCAATTCTGACTGACTCTGGTGGTTTTCAGGTGTTTAGTCTGGGTGAGATCCGAAAGATTTCAGAAGAGGGAGTTTCATTTCGCTCTCCAATTGATGGTAGTCCGGTATTTCTGGATCCAGAAAAATCTATTCAGGTTCAAAGGGAGTTGGGGGCAGACGTCGTCATGATCTTTGATGAATGTACGCCGTACCCGGCAACTGAGACAGAAGCACAAAAATCCATGGAATTATCCCTGCGTTGGGCTCAGCGTAGTAAAGATGCACACGGCGATAACCCTTCAGCCTTGTTTGGTATTGTTCAGGGGGGAATGTACGAGTCTTTAAGGACTGTCTCTCTGGCCGGGCTTGAGACGATTGATTTTGATGGTTATGCCATTGGTGGACTCTCAGTGGGTGAACCAAAAGAAGACATGCTTCGAATTCTCGACACGTTGCCACCGAAAATGCCCCATGACAAACCTCGCTACCTGATGGGTGTGGGTAAGCCTCAGGATATTCTTGAGGCGGTGCGTCGCGGGATAGATATGTTTGATTGTGTGATGCCCACTCGAAACGCCCGGAATGGCCATTTGTTTACCAGCACTGGCGTGATCAAAATACGCAATGCAGTGCATCGTCATGATACCGGGCCACTGGATGCCAGCTGTGACTGTTATACCTGTCAAAATTTCAGTCGTGCCTATCTTCACCACGTTGAAAAATGTGGAGAAATACTCAGTGCCCAGCTCAATACCATTCACAACTTACGTTACTATCAAAACCTGATGTCAGATATTCGTCAGGCTATTGAAGAGCATCGTCTGGATGAGTTTTCCCGTAATTTTTACGCTGAACAGGGGCTAGAGCCACCCGCTTGATATCGTTGTCTTGATATAACGGCAAGTGCCCCTATATACAGGTGTGGGAACAATTATTGATGCTGGCACGGTAAAACCATGATTTTACGCCTGCTTTAAGCCTATAATGCCCCGCTTTATTGTCCGGGATTCAACATAAGAACAGTCAAATGAATCATTACCCTATCTGGAAATACCTGCTTATTCTTCTTGTCGTCATTTTTGGGGCGATTTACGCCCTGCCGAATCTTTATGCCCCTGACCCTGCGATACAGGTCTCTGGTCAAAGTAGTAGTGCGAACATCGACGACCAGGTGATGGCAACAATGACGGGCGCCCTGAAGGACGCTGGCATCGAATACTTTGGTGAAGAAGCGAATGGTGAGAACGGGCTTATTCGCCTGAAGAGCCGTGAACAGCAATTGCCAGCTAAACGGTTCATTCAGCAAGCTCTGGGCAGTAATTATATTGTGGCGCTCAATCTAGCGCCTACGACACCGGACTGGCTTGCGTCGTTAGGTGCTTCTCCCATGAAACTAGGGTTGGATCTCAGTGGCGGTGTGCACTTTCTGCTAGAGGTGAATACCGATGAGGCTATCGGTACACGTTTGGAATCGATGGTTCGTGAGGTTCGTAGCGCCATGCGGAAAGAAAAGCTGCGTTACCACTCCGTCAAGTTGGTTGATGAAAAGCACATTGTCAGTGTTTTTAAAACACTAGAAGAGCGGGATCAGGCCATTGATATCTTCCGCCGAAACTTTCGTGATTTGAGTCGTCAGTTGAAGGAAGAAGACGGTCTCTTTGTGATTCACTCGGCAATGACGGAATCATCGGTGAGAGAGATTGAGGATTATGCGCTCAAACAGAATCTGACCACCTTGCGTAACAGGGTGAATGAGCTGGGTGTTTCTGAACCCATTGTACAGCGCCAGGGCCGTAACCGGGTCGTCGTAGAGTTGCCTGGGGTTCAGGATACTGCTGAAGCCAAGCGAATTATTGGTAAGACAGCCAATCTTGAGTTTCGCCTCGAGGCTGAGTCTGACAAAACTTCCAACCGTGAAAAGTTTGAGTTTAAGGATTCTTCCAGTCGTAGACCTGCTGCCTGGTTGGAAAAATCGGTAGTCATTACTGGTGACCATGTTTCAAATGCTGGAACCGGTTTTGATGAAACCGGATTGCCTCAGGTTGATATCACGTTGGATAGTGAGGGTGGTGCTCGAATGCACCGGGCTTCGCGTAAAAGCATAGGGCGCCGTTTGGGTGTGCTCTTTATTGAGTACAAAACCCACACCGAATATAGCATTGATGAAAATGGTGAGTCGGTGGCGACACACAAACGTTATGTGGAAAAGAAAATTATCAGCCTGGCCTCTATTCGTAGCGCGCTTGGTGTTTCCTTCCGTATTACCGGGTTAGATAGCCCCAGAGAAGCCTCTGAGCTCGCATTGTTGCTTCGGTCTGGCGCCTTGGCTGCACCGATGTATTTTGTGGAAGAGCGGACTATTGGGCCATCTTTAGGTGCTGAAAATATTGCATTGGGTATCAAGTCGGTCACTATCGGCATGGCTTTGGTGTTGGCTTTCATGTTTGTTTACTATCGAGTTTTTGGCATATTCGCCAATATGGCATTGGCGGTTAACCTGATCATTCTGGTTGCCGTGATGTCAATGCTCGGAGCCACCCTCACACTACCGGGTATTGCCGGTATCGTGTTGACCGTAGGGATGGCGGTGGATGCCAACGTATTGATCTTTTCGAGGATTAAGGAGGAACTGGCCAATGGCCTGCCTCCACAGTCAGCCATTAATGCCGGGTATGATCGAGCCTTTGTATCGATTGTCGATGCCAACCTCACAACACTCATCGTGGCGGTGATTCTCTATGCTATTGGGTCTGGTCCTGTACAGGGCTTTGCGGTGACCCTTTCCATCGGTATTTTGACCTCTATGTTCACGGCCATTGTGGGTACTCGGGCGTTGGTGAATCTGGTCTATGGTGGCCGAAGTATCAAGAAAGTGTGGATTTAGGAGCTGACCATGACAACACAACACATTATAGATTTTATGGGTCACCGGAAATTGGCAGCGGCTGTTTCCATTTTATTAATAGTAGGCTCCCTTTTATCCATGTCTTTTAAAGGCATCACTCTGGGTTTGGACTTTACGGGTGGTACTCAGATCGAGATGGGTTACCCGCAGCCAGCAGATTTGGAAGTTATTCGCACACAGCTAACAGAGGCCAAATTTGATAACCCTGTCGTGGTTCACTTCGGTTCTGAAAGGGACGTGTTGATTCGATTACAAGGTAAGCCAGAGGCTGGATTGTCTGATGAGGTGCTAAAAGCACTGGGTAATGGCGACAGTGGTATTGAGCTTCGTCGGGTGGATTATGTGGGTCCACAGGTGGGCGATGAACTACGGGAGGATGGCGGTCTTGGTATGCTTGCCGCGCTGGCCATTGTCATGCTCTATGTGGCAATCCGTTTTCAGTACAAGTTCTCTTTGGGTGCAGTAGCAGCTTTGGCTCATGATGTGATTATTACCTTAGGGTTCTTTTCATTGACGGGTATTGAGTTTGACCTCACCGTGCTTGCTGCGATATTGGCCGTCATCGGTTATTCCCTCAATGACACCATTGTGGTTTCAGACCGTATTCGTGAGAATTTCAGGTTATTGCGAAAGTCTAATGCGTTCTCTGTGATCAATGAATCCCTGACGCAGACCCTAGGGCGTACGCTAATCACATCATTAACTACATTGCTGGTACTACTGGCATTGTTTATATTTGGTGGTGAGATGATTCACAATTTTGCCGTTGCTTTGATCGTCGGTGTGATTGTGGGTACGTACTCCTCTATTTACGTAGCAGCGAATATATTACTGAGCCTGGGTATGACTCGTGAAGATCTACTGCCTCCTGAGAAGGAAGGTGCCGAGTTTGATGATTTGCCCTGATGTAACGAGAATCGATAAAAACGCCGCTTATTGCGGCGTTTTTTTATGGGGGGCAGTTTGTGGGTGAGAGTGGTCGAAGCTCATAGTAATTCCCTGTAAAGAAGGGCTTTCTATCTAGCAGGGATTCATTGGTTAATCAAATACTAAGTTGAGCGGCCATTAAGTTGACTTGGTCCATTACAGGTTTCTTTTTGTGTTTTTCTGCATATCTTAGATGAACATTTATCGCCAGTATTCCCAAGCAACCAAGACCTTTTCAGAGTACCAGGTCTTTCCGTAACTACCGTTGTATCGCGCCAG
>JBALVP010000133.1:1641-4217 GCA_036961395.1 Porticoccus sp. | reverse complement strand
CGATGGCTGTCGGTGTTTTAAATATCTTGGCAATAAAATTATCAGGCAAATGGTCGCCCTGTGCTTCTGGTGCAACCTGCATAAGAACTTCGTAGTATTCTTGACGTTCACCATGAAGAGGGATGATCGGCTGGTAGAGCAGTTCAAACTGCTTTTCCTTCAACATATTTTTGGCGATGCCTTCTACATCCTCTTCGGTGAATTCCGGGCCAATACATGATTCATATAATTTCGCAGCATTGGCAAAATCGGGGCTGTTCTTCTCAGTATGTAATTCTGTGATTGCATTCAGTGCATGTTCAACACAGCTTTCCGCAGTAGTAACGGTTTCACTGATGACGGTAGCACCAATCCCCAGCGTTATAGACAGCGTTCGGCCATCAAGGTCAAATACCTGTTGGCCAATATTTTTGCAGAGGTGGGAGGCAAACATCAGGCCGGCATCGGCACCTGTGTTCGGCAAAATCATCACAAAACTATCTTCTTTGAATCGCTTTAGGGTGTAATCAGCTTTGCTTTCAGCTTCAATTTTCTCTACCAGTTTCCAGGCTAAGGTTTCCATTTTCTGCAGACCGACTTCATGCTGAATTTTTTGATAGCGGTCGAGAGTGATGTAGAGGAGCACGGAGGTCTTGTGCTGCTGAGCCGCTTGGCGAATAGTGCCGTTAATCAATTCGATCACTTTGTCGCGCTGAATGTCTACGGCACCTGATGTGTTTTCACTGAAGGTTTCTCCCAGGCTATCATTTTGGTTTTCGAGGAATGCTTTGGTGATAAGAAATTCCAGGGCGGGTTCATTTTGATAGTCAACTTGGGCTATCCGCACTTCAATAGGCACGGGTATTTCATTGTTTGTCATGCCGGTGAAGCGGAGGGTTTCGGAGTTGATTTCCTCATTGGCTTCAATGGGTCTGAGAAACCTCTTCAATTGTGCCCGGTCTTCAGTGGAGATGTTGTCAATGACGGGCAAGCAAAGCATGCTCTCATCATTGAGGTAACCAAACAGTTGTGAGTAACTTTCATTGGCAAACAGATAGGTGCCTTCCTGCACAATAGCAATAGCGTCTTCTGAGCTACCGAGTAGTCTGTCGCAGCGACTTTCAGCATCAGAGTAACGTCGGCGGCACATGCGCAGACGGCGACGTTGCTCCAAGTCGTAAAGCGTACGAGAAATTGAAAGTAGCAGGTGTTGATCTTCATCCATTGGGATGATATCTGCGGCACCTAGTCGGAGCCCTTCGACAATTTCGGATGGATTGTATTCATCTGAAATCAGTACGACGGGAGTATCAAGGTTGAGCTTTCTAAGCATGGAGAAGATTGACTTTATTGGAACATCAGTACCGTTGAACTGGGCAATGATCAGGTCCCAGGACTTATCCTGAAGGAGTTTGTTCAGTACATCTTCTTTGTTGACATGTTTGGATGCAGAACGGTAGTTAGCGTTTCTCAACAGACTGACAATTCGGTTGGCCTCTTCGAAACTATTGTGGGCCAAGAGGAGTTTCAGTGCGTTATCTGCTGCCATTTTGAATAGATTCCGTTGTGTGTTTGAATCTCAGTATGCTTGAATCGCTAATAATATTTTGTGGGGGAAATGACCATTATAAAGAAATGCCTGATAAGGGCTACCGTCTCTAAATCATATGGAATAGCCTTTTGACAGTTTAGATGACCCGATGCCATTGTTGACCAGTATGAATGATGACTGAAGAGTGTTTAGACGGATTATGTGGTGCTTAAAGTAGGGGCACTTTATGTTGTACGTTGGGAATTTCACGTACCAATTTTGGCACCAGGTAGCCTGGTAGTATCGCCATAAGCTCAGAGACAAGTTGTTTGGCCTGCGAGTCAGGCACTTCAAAATGGGCAGCCCCATTTATCCGGTCTAATTGGTGCAAGTAATAGGGCAGCACCCCAATATCAAACAGTTTCTCACTTAATTGTTGAAGCACCGATAGGCTGTCATTTATACCAGACAACAGTACCGTCTGATTCAGTAGCGTTACGCCAGCCACCTTCAATTGATTCAGCGCATGGGCTACTGCTGTATCAAGTTCGTTGGGGTGATTGCTATGAATGACCATGGAAGGTTTGAGCCTGGTGCCGGTCAGCCACTGGAGACAACTGTTAGTAACCCTATCGGGGATGACAATGGGTAGCCTGGTGTGAATCCGTAATCGCTTGACGTGATCAATCTGAGCAATGTGCTCTGTTAACCACTTGAGCTGTTTGTCACTTGCCGCTAGAGGGTCGCCACCACTAAAAATAACTTCAGAGATGGAGCTATCGTTAGCAATATAGCTAAGTGCTTGTTGCCACTCATTGCGGCCAGGTTTGTTGTCTTGATAGGGAAAGTGACGGCGAAAGCAATAACGGCAATTGATCGCACAATTGGGGCTGACGATCAGCAGTACTCGTCCGTGATATTTATGAACGAGCCCTGGAATGGGGTTCGCGTTTTGTTCATCCAAGGGGTCCTCGCTATAGCCAGGGGCAGCCAGCAGTTCATTTCCCAGTGGTAGTACTTGTCTTAACAACGGGTCAGTAGGGTCACCTTTGTTAATCCGTTGTAG
>JBALVP010000133.1:0-1541 GCA_036961395.1 Porticoccus sp. | reverse complement strand
GCCAGCAGTTCATTTCCCAGTGGTAGTACTTGTCTTAACAGCGGATCAGTAGGGTCACCTTTGTTAATCCGTTGTAGGTAGGGAAGTGGAACCCTCAGAGAAAAATCCTGATGTGCTTTCAGAGCCCCGTCTAGCAGAGAAGAGTCCAGCTCCAGCAATTTGAGGAGCTGCTTGGGGTTACGAATACTACTGGCGAGTTGTTCTTGCCATGTCAGGCTATCCACAGTTGCCACAGAACGGGTTATCATAGCGGGCTCTTCTATCTAGAAAGTTCTACCGAATATTGAGGAAATAATGGCTAACTATTCTACCAATGAATTTCGCTCCGGTCTGAAAGTAATGCTGGATGGCGATCCATGCTCTATCGTGGAAAATGAATTTGTGAAACCTGGCAAGGGTCAGGCGTTCAGTCGTGTCCGCTTGCGCAATCTGAAATCAGGCCGAGTTTGGGAGCGCACTTTCAAATCGGGTGAGTCTTTGGAGGGTGCAGATGTGATGGATCGCGACATGCAATACCTCTATACCGATGGTGAATACTGGCACTTTATGGAGCCGGACACCTTTGAGCAACACCAGGCGGATGAGAAAGTGGTGAGTGACACGGCCAAATGGTTGAGAGAACAGGATACTGTGGTTGTCACCTTATATAACGGTGCGCCTTTGTCAGTCGCTGCCCCCAACCATGTAGAGCTGGAAATTGTGGATACAGATCCAGGGCTGAAAGGTGATACAGCTCAAGGTGGTACAAAGCCTGCTACATTGAGTACTGGTGCTGTTGTTAAGGTACCCTTGTTTCTGAATATTGGTGAAGCCATTAAAGTGGATACTCGCACAGGTGAATATCTAAGCAGGGCTTGAATGCCAGCCTTTAGTCATTGATGAGAGAAGGGTGGCCTGTGCCACCCTTCTTTTATTTAACCTATTCTTCTGGGTGCTTGCAGGGTGATGCGGCGGGTTAATGCGGGAAGGTAAGATAACGACATGGCCAATTGGCAACCGACAGCAACGATTGAAACACTTCGTTACCGGGCAAAAATACTGGCACAAATTCGCCAGTTTTTTGAGGTTCGTGATGTGTTCGAGGTTGATGTGCCCGTCCTGTCAGAAATCGGGGTTACCGATCTCCACATTGACTGCCTTCAGACGCAAGTCAGTGGGGATACTCAATACCTCCAGAGCTCCCCTGAATACCTTATGAAGCGCTTGTTGGCGTCGGGTAGTGGTTCTATCTACTATTTGGGGAAGGCTTTCCGGGATGGTGAGCTAGGTCGGCGGCATCATTCAGAATTCACCATGCTTGAATGGTATAGAACAGGTTGGGATGAGTGTCAGCTGATCGAAGAAGTGGCTTTATTGCTACGAGAGCTAGGCTTGGATTGTGATGTTCAGACCTTGATGTATGGAGATATTTTTGAGCAGGTCATTGATCTAAACCCCCATACTGTGTCTCTTGCCGAGCTCCAACAAAAAGCCGCCAGTATCGCAGGTAGTGACTTTTCAAATGAAAGTCGCAGTACCTGTCTTGATCTTATTTTCAGTTT
>JBALVP010000132.1:0-4245 GCA_036961395.1 Porticoccus sp. | reverse complement strand
GCGGCGTGATGGATTTTCCTGAGCAGGTTTAGCCGCTCTTCATCGTCAGGCATATAACGTTCAAGCTGACTTGATTTGGAGAACAGCCAAACTTCCGCATCAAACTTATCTTCAAAGCTGTCAGAGGCTTCAATAGTTTGCTTTAGTAGGGCAACGAGCGTTTGGTCAGTCTCAGGGGAGGATTGTTGATCGGCGATAGCGGGGGTGCTTATCATCAGGGTGGCACTGAGCCACCCTGCGATCATCAGTTTTCCCGCTGTTGTCATCATCCAATGGCCTGTTTTAAGAAGCTGGGTAATTCGGCTATATCCACTTTCTGATTTTCTCCATCACGGCGATTGCCATATTCCACCTGCCCTTCAGCCAAGCCTCTATCACCCACAACAATACGGTGGGGCAAGCCTATGAGTTCTATATTGGCTAACATAACACCCAGTCGAGCCTTCGCTTCATCCATAAAGAGTACATCGTAACCAGCCTCTTGCAGCTCTAGGTAGAGCTTTTCGCACGTTTCGCGAACCTGTTCTGATTTGTGCATATTGATGGGCACCAATGCAACCTGAAATGGCGCCAGTGCATCTGGCCACATAATGCCGTTGTCATCGTGGTTCTGCTCAATGGCTGACGCGACCACTCGACTGACACCAATACCGTAGCAACCCATGAGCATGACTTGTTCGCGGCCTTCCTCATTGAGTACCCGTGCATTCATGGCTTCACTATATTTGGTGCCCAGCTGGAAAATATGACCTACTTCGATACCGCGTTTAATTTCCAGTACACCTTTTCCGTCAGGGCTGGCATCGCCAGGCACCACATTGCGAATATCTTCTATGCGGATCAGTGGGTTGTTTGTTAATGGGCCGTCTTGTTCCCATGAGCAGTCCCGTTCCCAATTGACACCCGTTAGGTGGAAGCCATCTTTGTTAGCACCACAGGCGAAGTCGGCCAAGTGAGCCGCGCTGCGGTCTACAATCACCGGGATTTCAAGGCCAACCGGGCCAAGTGATCCAACACTACAGCCCAGTACCTGTTTTACTTGTTCTTCACTGGCAAACGTCAGGGGGGACGCTACACCATCGAATTTCTCGGCTTTAATGTCATTGAGGTCGTGGTCACCGCGAAGTACCAGTGCAACGAGCGCTGTTTGACTCTCTTTTGAATCACCTTCCGACTCGTCTTCTGGCTCTCCCAGCACGATGAGTGTCTTAGCGACCTGATGACTCTCAAGTTTGAGGAATTGACTGACCTCTTCAATGCTGTGTTGGTTGGGTGTGGCTACCTCGTTCATTTGAGCGGCTGCTACTGGGCGTTCGCCCTCAGGAGCTAACGCTTCAGCCATTTCCACATTTGCCGCGTAGTCACTTTGAGTGGAGAAGGCGATATCATCTTCGCCTGAGTCTGCCAGTACATGAAATTCGTGAGAGTGGCTGCCACCGATACTGCCGGTGTCTGCCAGTACGGGCCTATAATTCAGCCCCAGTCGGCTGAAAATAGCGGTGTAAGCCTTAAACATCACGTCATAGGTTTGTTGCAAGCTGTCTTGAGTAATATGAAAGGAGTAGGCATCTTTCATCAAAAACTCACGGGCACGCATAATGCCGAAGCGCGGACGAATTTCATCTCTGAATTTGGTTTGAATCTGGTAGAAGTTGGCCGGTAGTTGTTTGTAGCTACGAAGCTCATTACGAACCAGGTCAGTAATCACTTCTTCGTGGGTAGGGCCAAGACAAAAAGCACGGCCGTGTCTGTCTTTGATGCGCAGTAGTTCTGGCCCATATTGTTCCCAGCGGCCGGATTCTTCCCAAAGCTCTGAGGGCTGGGTGACGGGCATCAGCACCTCCTGAGCGCCTGCTCGATCCATTTCTTCACGGACAATAGCTTCCGCTTTGCGCAACACGCGTAACCCCATGGGCAACCAGCTATAGAGCCCCGCGGCCAGTTTACGAATCATGCCTGCTCTCAGCATCAGCTGGTGGCTGATGACTTCAGCATCCGCTGGCGTTTCTTTTTGGGTGGCAATAAGGTATTGGCTGGCTCGCATAGTGGCTCTCGTATAGTAACTTTCGTAAAGTGACGGTCGTATAGCGCTTGTTGCTATTGGCGGTTGATGAAAAAAACGCTATTTTACGGTGGTGCGTTCTTTGGGTACAGGGCTTTGGGTGCAGGACTTTTTGTCTAGGGCTTTTCTTGTTTAGGGTATTAGAGGTATTTAAATGTTTGAACTTCACGCCAGACTAGCAGACGACACCCTGACAGTTGGAGAATTTGAGTTGTGCCAATTGTTGATTCATAAAGATGCAAACTACCCTTGGTTTATTCTGGTGCCCAAACGGCCTGCGGTAACCGAGGTCTACCACCTTTCAGAGCAGGACCGAATGCAGTTGATGAAGGAGTCGTGCATGTTGGCCGAAGCGTTAGTGGATGTGTTTTCACCGGACAAAATCAATATCGCAACACTAGGAAATATGGTGCCTCAGCTACATATTCACCACGTGGCTCGTTATACGACAGATATTGCCTGGCCAAACCCCATCTGGGGAGCGATGTCGGCAAAGGATTATCCACAAACTGAGCTTGTGCATCGGATTGAGTCCGTGGCCAACGTGTTGGTGGGAGATGACTTTAAAGCCGGTTAAGCCGTTGCCGTGCAAACCCTGCATCCATCCTTCTAGCACCCGTTTTCATGGGGTATAATGCGCGCCTTTTGTATATCTGGCTGAAGACAGCGCCAGATAACACTTTGGGGGTTCAATATCAGAGCCTCAATTGACCAACACGGGAAGACATAATGCGTACAACATATTGCGGTGTTCTGGGTGCAGAGAACATTGATCAGGAAATTACACTCTGTGGCTGGGTAGATCGTCGTCGAGATCACGGTGGTGTGATCTTTATTGACCTTCGTGACCGCGAAGGCATCGTTCAGGTGGTGTTTGATCCGGACTGTGGCGAGCACTTTGAGCGTGCTGATTCTGTACGTAGTGAATATGTTCTTAAGGTTAAGGGTAAAGTTCGTGCTCGCACACCCGAAACCGTCAACCCCGACATGCGCACCGGTGAAATAGAAATTTACGCCCTAGAGCTGGAAGTTTTAAACACCTCTGATACCCCGCCATTCCCTCTGGATGAACACAATAAAGTGGGCGAGGATGTTCGCTTAAAATATCGTTATATGGACCTACGTCGCCCGGAAATGCTGAAGAATCTGCGCTTCCGCTCTGAAGTGACCACAACGATTCGCAACTACCTAGACGATAAAGGCTTTCTGGATATTGAAACGCCGATATTAACCCGTGCTACGCCTGAAGGTGCTCGTGATTATCTGGTGCCCAGCCGTACCCACGACGGAAAATTCTTTGCGCTGCCCCAGTCACCCCAGTTGTTTAAGCAGCTGTTGATGGTGTCTGGTATCGATCGCTACTATCAGATCGCCAAGTGCTTCCGTGATGAAGATTTACGTGCTGACCGTCAACCTGAATTTACCCAAGTGGATGTGGAGCTATCGTTTTCTTCTGAAGAAGAGATCATGGCCATTAACGAAGAGATGATTCGCTCGGTATTCCAGAAGGTTCTGAATGTCGACCTCGGTGATTTCCCTCGTATGCCCCATAGCGAAGCCATGGATCGGTTTGGCAGTGACAAGCCTGATTTGAGAATTCCCTTAGAGTTGGTGGAAATTAAAGACCTGATGGCGGCTGTCGACTTTAAAGTATTCTCTGGCCCAGCCAATGATCCCAAAGGTCGGGTGACGGCATTGAGGGTGCCGGGTGGTAGTAGCATCAGCCGTAAGAAGATTGATGACTACACCAAGTTTGTCAGTATCTACGGTGCAAGAGGCCTTGCCTACATTAAGGTCAATGACAAAGATGATCTGGAAGAAGGCTTGCAATCACCGATCGTGAAATTCCTTCCCAATGAAGTTCGCGGTGCCATCCTTGAGCGCACCGGTGCAGAAAATGGTGATTTGATTTTCTTCGGTGCCGACAAGGGCAAAATAGTTTCTGAAGCTCTGGGTGCCTTACGCTGTAAGTTGGGTGCAGACCTAGACCTGTATACCTGTGAGTGGGCACCTCTATGGGTTGTAGATTTCCCCATGTTTGAGGAAACAGATAGCGGCTGGACATCACTACACCACCCGTTTACGCGTCCGGCCTGTACGGCAGAAGAGCTGGAAAGCGATCCCGGAAATGCGCTATCTCTCGCCTATGACATGGTATTGAACGGCACCGAGTTGGGTGGTGG
>JBALVP010000131.1:0-4309 GCA_036961395.1 Porticoccus sp. | reverse complement strand
GTGAGGGTAATCTTATCCAATTCATCTCCTTTGATGATCGCGCATGGCATGCGGGTGAGTCCTGCTACGAAGATATGAATAATTGTAATGATTATTCCATCGGCATTGAGTTGGAGGGCGCGGACAATATACCCTACAGTGATCACCAGTATGACGCGTTGGCAGCGTTAACCCGGACGTTATCAATGCAATATCCTACAATTACAAAACAGCGAATTGTTGGCCACAGTGATATAGCGCCTGGTCGAAAAACTGATCCGGGTCCAGCGTTTGACTGGCAGCGCTATTTTTCAGCCATGGGAGTTTGATATGGAGTTTATTGTCATTGTCATAGGCTTGTTTGTTTTGCATCGTGCCGGTTCATTGCCGTCCTTGCAGCGGGATACCTGGTATCGCAGTTGGACGACCAGGCTGGGTGTTCAGGGTTGGTTAAAAGCTGTTCCCCATGGGCGGTTGATTTTTTCGCTGCTGTTGCCGGTATTATTGGTGGCGCTATTATTGGTGGCGGTAGATGACTACTGGTTCGGTTTACCCCAGTTTGTTTTGAGCCTGCTCATCTTTCTCTATTCATTGGGCCGAGGTGATCTTGAAGAGCAGGTTAAGGATTACCAGAACGACTTAGGAAGGGATGATTTACAAGCGGCCTATCACGATGCAGCAGACTTTAATCCAGCCCACCACGAGGGTAATGCGGAAAATCGGGGTCAGTTACATAGCGAGGCATTGGGTGCTATTTCCTATCGTTATTTTGAGCGGTATTTTGCAGTCATGTTTTGGTTTATGTTAGTCGGTGCACCCGGCGCTATTCTCTACCGGTTATCAGTATTGCATTCAGATATGTCTTTAGATGATATCGAAGATAAACCCACGGCTGAGCGATGGCTGCAATTAATGGAGTGGTTGCCCGTCAGATTGATAGGTGTATCCCTCGCCTTTGTAGGTAATTTTACAGCTTGCCTAGAGCGTTTGCGGGGCACACTACTTTCTATGTCTGACAGTACTATAGAGGTGGTGGCAAGCTATGTTTCAGCCGCGCTTCAGTCAGGTAGTGTTGAGGTCGATAGTGCTGAAGCCGACGGTATTGAGACCGAAAGCATCCCCATCAGAGAAACAGAAGTGAGTGAAATTCGTGCGCTGTTTTCGCGGACGTTAGTGTTCTCACTCTGCGTGATCGCATTGTTGGTGATGCTGCTTTAAGCATTGATCTTGCGGCGTGACTTGATGGGGTTAGTCGTTGTGCCAGCGAAACATGATGCCTGCCAAGGTGATAAAAAGTAGCGTCATTAAGGCCAGAACCCCTAGTTGGGGAGTGATCTCAGTAAAATCAGCACCCTCCAGCATCACCCGCCGAGCAGCCTTGACTAGGTGTGTGAGCGGCAGTATCAGTGAGAAGTCCTGAAGCCACTGAGGTGCATCATCCAGAGAAAACCACAGCTCAGAGAGTAGCAACATAGGGAAGCTAATGAGGTTAAGTAGTCCATTAGCTAATTCCTCACTGGCGGTTCGTGCTGCCATCAATAGTGACAGGCTGATGATGGCTAAATTTCCAATAACAGCTATTAGCAATAGCAGTAGATGGCTGCCGACCATCATAAAATCAAGAAATAAATCACAGACAATAAATACCAATATGGTGACAGAAAGCATGATAAACAGGCGTGAGAATGCTTGGGAAACAAGAAACTGCCAGGCTCTTAATGGTGTCGCTTGTAGTCGCTTCAGAACCCCATTTTTTCGGTAGCGGACAATCACATAGCCGATTCCCCACAAACCGCTAAACATCATGTTCATGGCCAAAATTCCTGGTATTACCCAGTCGATGTAGCGTATAGCTTGGCCTTTAATTTCTTCTCGCTGCCAATGCTTGGAGGTGTCAGATATCAATAGTTTTTCTAATAAACGCCCTTTTGCTGATTCAGGGTTTACCCAGTAGCGTGACGATTTGTCAGTGATAATGAGGATGTCCAGTTGGTGAAACTGTACCCGGCGAAGGGCTTCTTGAGCATCTGTATACTCAATCAACTGAATGGCAGGCTCTTCGGTAAAAATACTGGTTTGTACTGAGCTGCTGGTAATGAGTAGTCCGGCACGAAAAACCTCTTGGCTTTCAGATGAAAAGGCAATGGCTAAAACAATAACAATAAATGGAGTTGCCACGAACGACCAGAATAGGGACCCTTTGTCCCGGTAATATTCACGATTGCGAGCCATCCACAAGGCAAGTATTTCTTTCATTGTGTGCTGTTACTCCCTTAGCCTGTGGCCCGTTAACTTCAGAAACAGGTCATCAAGTGAGGGGTTTTTGACCCGAAGAGAGCGCAGGTTGATATTGAGAGAAACCAGCTCGGCGAGGGTTTTCTCCACGGTGTTGGTCTCAATGGCTATATAGTCTTCCCTCTTTTCAGTTGGGCTGGTTAAGGCACTAATATCACCATGGAAGTCACGTTGGTCGATGCACACATAACTGTGGTCGAAATATTGTTGGAGCAAGACCTCCGGGGAGCCATCAACGATGATTTTCCCCTTATCCATAATCACTAACTGGTCACATAGCAGTTCAGCTTCTTCCATATAGTGGGTTGTTAGTAAAACAGTTTTCCCTTGAGATTTAATGTCCTTGATCAGGGACCAGAAATTGCGTCGTGATTGGGGGTCGAGGCCCGTGGTGGGTTCATCAAGAAAGAGAATCTCTGGGTCATTAATCAGCGCAACAGCCAGTAATAACCTCTGCCTTTGCCCCCCGGATAATCGTGTGGCGTAGGTATCAAGAAACTCTTCAAGTTGGCACAGTTCTATCAGACGATCAATGGGCTGGCTGCGGGGATAGAGCTTGGCAAACAGGGTTAGAACTTCGTGGGTTTTCAGGTAATCCATCAGAGCGGTGGACTGAAACTGGATGCCGGTTTGCTCAGAAAATTTCCGGTCCCTCGGCTTGCCTTTATAGAGTATCTCTCCAGAACTGGGTTTTTTGATGCCTTCAATAATTTCAATCGTTGTGGTTTTTCCCGCGCCATTGGGGCCCAGTAGTCCAAAACATGCCCCCTGTGGAATGGAGAACGAGACATCATCTACCGCCTTTAGAGAACGGAATGATTTGATCAGATTTCGTACTTCAAGAATGGTTGTCATGTAGGCTAAGTGTATAGCATCCACATGATTATCTGTTAGGGTATCGCCCTTCTTGGGGAGAGTTTATGACACCACAAAATGGCACTGTGAGCTGGGGAGAGGCGCTTCGGGTTTACACTCGTCCCCAGGTCATTACCATGCTATTTCTGGGCTTTGCCGCAGGGTTACCCTTGCTCATGGTTTTCTCAACGCTAACTGCCTGGTTGCGGGATGTAGAGGTTAGCCGTAGCACCATTGGGTTTTTCGGCTGGATCGGTATTACCTACTCGATTAAAGTTCTCTGGGCACCAGTGGTAGATAGGCTGAAATTACCTTTTCTGACAAACGCTCTTGGTCAACGCCGTAGTTGGATGTTAATAGGACAGTTAGGTGTCATGGTGGGATTGGCGGCCATGGTTTTGACAGACCCGCAAGTTTCTCTGACCAGTGTTGCGATATGCGCGTTATTGGTGGCCTTTTCCTCCTCCACTCAGGATATCGCTATTGATGCTTTTCGTATCGAATCAGCGGCAGATGAATATCAGGGTGCTATGTCAGCGAGCTATATTTTTGGTTACCGTTTGGCATTGTTAGTGGCTGGGGCAGGAGCCTTATATATAGCTGATTGGTCAGGCTGGGATACAGCCTATCTTACGATAGCAGTGTTGATGTTAGTGGGGGTGGTTACCGTTCTTTTGGTGCCAGAGCCAGAGCGATATGTACCACCTGCCACGGTTAACATGGAGGAAGGGTTAAAGCATCGGCTCCACGCAGATGAACCGGGGCTGTGGCATCGTTTAGAGGCTTGGTTTTTGGGGGCTGTGGTGGCGCCCTTTATGGAGTTTTTCAAGCGCAACAGTTCTTGGGCATTACTGATTCTTGCCTTTATTGCACTGTACCGGCTCAGTGATATCACCATGGGTATCATGGCCAACCCCTTTTACTTGGATCTCGGTTTCACCAAAACAGAGATAGCCAGCATCGGAAAGCTATACGGTTTCTTTATGACGCTTGCCGGATCGTTTTTGGGTGGGTTGATGGTGGTGCGCTACGGCATCTTTCGCCCACTACTTGCCGGGGCCGTGATGGTGGCATTGACCACACTACTGTTTGCTCAGTTGGCAAATGTGGGGGCTAACCTGAATTGGCTGGCGTTGGTGATTAGTGCTGATAACCTCAGCGGTGGTTTTTCCAATGCAGC
>JBALVP010000130.1:0-4350 GCA_036961395.1 Porticoccus sp. | reverse complement strand
AGCAATTGGGTTTTGAAGAAAGCTGCAAACTTGGACAGTTCATCAATGTTTTGCTGAACGAGTGAGCGATCCATGATCAAGAACAACTGATCTTCATTGGGCTGACACAGCAGAAAGTCTGCCAGTATTCGTCCCTTGGGGTTGCAGCGGGCTCCTGTCAGGCTGCGTCGCTCGTTCAGTTGCTGAACATCACAGGTCACCTGGCCCTGCAGAAAGCGAGCTGAATCTGGCCCTTTAATCGATAATAGCCCTAGGTGGATAAGTGGCGTGATGGTTGTTTTGTGTTCTAGGTCTGAGTAATCGTTGGGTTTTTCACTAAAAGAGAGGGCCTTTTGTTCTATCATAAAGGCACCCTGTTGGTGCAAAAAAGAATGCCAGTTGTTCATATCTAACTCAGTCTAAAGAAGCAGGATATCTTAGTGGGTAAACTTGGTCAGTTCCACTATAATGGCCTCCTTTTTAGCATAAGAAGATAGGTAGCATTGATGGATAGGAACCGACTTTTTTGGGCGAGCCGACGGGGTATGCTTGAATTGGATTTGGTATTGCTGCCTTTTCTGGAGAAAATCTACCCAACGCTGGAGCAGGAAGATAAAGAGCGTTATTGGCGTCTTCTCGATTCAGAGGATCAGGATATGTTTGGCTGGTTTCTTCGCCGAGAAGATCCTGAAGATTCAGACTTGCAAAGGATAGTGCAGATTATTCGTGACACGCGATCACAAACCCGTTGAGATAACTCTTCAACGATCAAGGCTTCTTTTACTCTGGATAATTGCTATCCATAGTTTTTCCTCAGTAGCGCTCATATCACTGGGACTGCCCAATTTATTCCTTATTTCTCTATTGATGATCATTTTCGTGGGGTTTTACGTCTCTTTTCGACGATGGTGTAAACCAGCCTGGAAAATGGTCACCTGTGATAAAGGTTGTTGGGTTTTAATGGGTGAAGAGGATGCCCAAGAGGCCAGCCTTTGCTGGTTTTATCGTTTTGGCCAATTGATCATCTTAGGTTTTCAGGTTGGCAAACATGGAAAGGTGACACTTTCATTGTTTCCTGATGCTGTTAGGGCTGAGCAGTTAAGGCAGCTTCGGCAGGTCCTACTATTGGTGACGCCTACAGGTTCTCACTAGTCTTTACTGACGACAATATTTTGCCCTGCATAGTTAATGGGTACCATGATCGTGTCTTTGGCAATTGGTGAGGTGCTGGGGTAATCGAGTGTGTAATGAAGACCTCTACTTTCCTTGCGTTGTTTGGCGCAGCGAATAATGAGTTCTGCTACCAAAACTAGATTGCGAAGTTCCAATAGATCGCGGCTGATTTTGTAATTGCTGTAATAATCCTGAATTTCTTTTTGTAATAATTCGACGCGATGTTTAGCTCGTTCCAAACGTTTTTGAGTACGAACAATCCCTACGTAGTCCCACATAAATCGCCGTAGCTCATCCCAGTTATGGGAGATCACGACATCTTCATCAGAATGGGTGACTCGGCTTTCATCCCACGGTCTGGCTGATTCAGGCTCAGGGATGGTTTCAATTGCCTGGTCAATGGCAGTCGCTGCAGAGCGCCCATAAACAACACATTCCACTAGGGAGTTGCTGGCCATACGATTCGCGCCATGTAGGCCTGTGAATGCTGTTTCTCCTATAGCGTATAGGTTCCACAGGTCCGTTTGCCCCGCATTATTGACCATGATGCCGCCACAGGTGTAATGGGCTGCGGGTACGACAGGTATGGGTTCTTTGGTGATATCAATGCCGTAAGCTAGGCATTGGGCTTTGACCGTGGGGAAATGGCTCTCAATAAATTCAGCAGGTTTATGGGTAATGTCCAAATAGACGCAGTCACTACCTAGCCGTTTCATTTCATGGTCAATGGCTCGGGCGACGATATCTCGGGGCGCGAGTTCAGCTTTAGGGTGGAACTTCTCCATGAAGCGCTCACCATTAGGCAGCCTCAAGTAAGCTCCTTCACCCCGTAGAGCTTCGGTCATTAAAAAAGCCTTGGCATTGGGGTGGTACAGGCAGGTGGGGTGGAATTGATTGAATTCCATATTGGCTACCCGGCAACCACGGCGCCAGGCGACGGCAATGCCATCACCTGTGGCCCCATCGGGGTTGCTTGTGTAGAGGTAAGCCTTGCTGGCCCCACCGGTTGCCAGTATCACGACTTTCGCTTGAAACACACAGACACGGTCACTCTGGGTGTTTAGTACATAGGCACCGGTGCATCGAATGCGGCTTGAATCTTTGTCTGCCTGGGTGATCAGGTCAACAATGACATGATGTTCAAACAATTCAATATTGTTGTTTTTTAACACTTGATCCGACAGTGAGGTGGAGACTTCTTTTCCTGTTGCATCGGCTGTGTGAAGTATTCTGCGGTGACTGTGACCGCCTTCTTGAGTTAAATGATATTCGGCGTTGTTGTGATTTTGTGTGAACTGAACGCCTTGCTCTATCAGCCAGTGAATGGCTTCTGGGCCGTGTTCAACGGTATATCTGACGGCATCTTCATGGCAGAGCCCAGCGCCTGCAGCCAGAGTATCTTGAAAGTGAGCCTCAATTGAATCTTCATTGTCAAAAACAGCGGCGATGCCACCTTGGGCAAACCAAGTTGAACCAGACTTGATTGAGCTCTTGCTAAGGAGGGCAACTTGGTGTTTACCCGCCAGTTGAAGAGCGACTGTCATTCCTGCAGCACCGCTTCCAATGACAAGGACATCATGGTGATAGGATTTGTTCATTTGCGGCCCTGGTACCTCAAAATCCGTGGGTGGCATGATAGTATAGCGGGACAAAAATGCATACCGGTGTCATCCCGGTAAATTGAGAATGCGAACTAATTACAAATCAAGTGGTCTAGCAACCTGCCATATTTGATGTTCTGGGGATTGGAGTAGTTATGGAAGCCGAGCAGGCGAAAGATACCGACAAGCAGTTAGTTGCTCGCGTCCAAAAAGGTGACAAGAGGGCATTTGATATGCTTGTACTGAAATATCAGTATAAGGTGCATGCCATTGTCAGCCGTTATATTAAGGACTTTGACGAAGTTAATGATGTCGTGCAGGAAGCTTTTATTAAAGCTTATCGAGCGCTGGCCAAGTTTCGTGGTGAAAGTGCATTCTACACATGGCTCTATCGTATTGCGGTAAATACCGCCAAGAACTATTTGGTTGCTCGTAACCGTCGCCCACCGGCTAGCGATGTGGATGCTGGTGATGCGGATTATTATGAGGGTGGGCAGAGGCTCCAGGATATAGATTCTCCAGAGAACCTTCTTTATCGAGATGAGCTTGAAGCTGTCGTCGACCAGTCCATAAGAGATTTACCTGAAGACCTTCGTACCGCGGTAACTTTACGTGAATTTGAAGGTCTCAGTTATGAGGAAATTGCTGAGATAATGGATTGTCCTGTTGGGACGGTAAGGTCGAGGATCTTCCGAGCTCGGGAGGCCATTGACGAGAAGGTTAAGTCATTGGGGAATTAATTTCCCCAGGTTGTTGAACCTTTTATTCTAGTCCATGTCTCACTTCTAGTTTTTCGATAAACTGCTAGGTAGTGTCAGTGTTTTTTTGTTGTAAATCACCTTGTATCGGTGCTGACAAAAGATGCTGCTTAGTGTTGAGGTAATAGTGAACTGAGGTGACTGCAGGCATGAGTGACAATAAAACTCAAATAAAAGAATCTCTGTCAGCGCTTATGGATGGCCAAGCTGATGAACTGGAAGTTCGTCGAGTACTTAAAAGTGTTTCTGAAGATGATGAGCTGCGTGATACTTGGCGCCGCCATCAAATGGCTGCTGCAGCCATGCGCAGAGAGCTTCCCGCACAGGTGGTGGATTACTCTTCTGCCATACGTGATGCCATCGAGGCTGAGCTGACCATAGGCAGTAAAACTGGCGTAGGGCGTCTCCTAAAACCCCTAGGCCGTTTTGCCGTTGCAGCGTCTGTTGCTGCTATAGCTGTTGTTGGTGTACAGCAGTATGGCCAACCGGTAAATCAAACAGCACCCCTAGCTTCTGTTGAGGAAGTGCAAGTTAATATAGGGATACCACAATTGCGGACAGCGGCTGAATTCGGTATCCCACCGGTGACTGCACGTACTGTAAGTGTTTCCAGTAACCCCGGGCAGGGTTACACAGCACCTCAATCTGTCGTTCAAGTCAGTAATATTGTGCCAGACCAGGTAACTCGTGAGCAGGTTCAGGCCTATCTTAATGAGCTGATGTTACAACACACTGAGCATGCAGCAATGAATACCAACCAAGGTATGCTGCCCTTTGCTCGCATGCCAACTGATCAGGATTAGTGAAAACCACGTTATTAAAATCTAAATTATTGACGT
>JBALVP010000012.1:0-19996 GCA_036961395.1 Porticoccus sp. | reverse complement strand
TTGATTGGTGAGCCTCTGGGTGATTGCACTGAGGAAGAGGCGGCTGATGCCATCATTGGTGTTGGTGTTGCGTTGGATTTAACCCTCAGAGATTTACAGAATCAATTCAAACAAAAGGGTCACCCATGGGATAAAGCCAAAGGCTTTGATGGCGCATGTCCGGCCTCCGCATTCGTGGATCGTGCTCAGGTGGGTGACTTACAAAACTTAGAATTGCGATTAACCATCAATGGAGAGGTTAAGCAGGCATCAAACACCAGCCATATGATCACGCCGGTCTTGCCACTGATTGCTTATATCTCCAGATATTTCACTCTGATGCCCGGCGATATTGTACTGACGGGCACACCCGCTGGTGTAGGGCCGTTATCTCCTGGCGACAACTTGATTGTGGAGCTGGTGGATGTGGCGTCAGTCACCACGAAAGTGGCGGCTAGATAACGCTCTTATCGCCTTATCTTTTCTTCCAAATCGCGCCGACAACCTCTTTCCAATGAGCCTTATTTTATGACCATCAAGAAAGGAATTTACAAGCACTTCAAAGGAAACCTCTACGAAGTGATCGATATTGCCCGGCACAGTGAAACCAAGGAAGAGCATGTGGTGTACCGCACACTCTATGGTGAGCACAGTACTTGGGTTCGCCCGTTGGCGATGTTCGATGAGATGATCGAACGTGAGGGTAATACCTTTAAGCGGTTTGAGTTTGTAGAAGAGGGCGCAGGCTAACAGGTTATTTTAATGTGAGACGGGCATGGGTTTGCTATCAAAAAAATCACTTCGGCTGATCAGCTCGTCAGTGATCGCATCAGTAAAGGCCTGATCCATCTCTGAGCTTGGTGTCTCCAGACTACCTAAAATACCCCACAGCTTACTACTGGATAACATATCCACCCGAGTATCAATCCAGTGGTAAATCAGTTCGCCAGTATTATCCCGTTCAACAAAAAAGTTATTGGCCTGCTGCCCCATTAAGGTGTCGATAGGTGAGGCGTCATTAGCGGCTGCCTTTTGGGCTGCATCGTAGGTGTTTTTCATTGCTGTCTTCATAGTAGTTCTCATTTCATTCTCATCTTTTTCATCATATTTATTTTCATAGGCGCCAAGATACCTAGTGAATGTGTCAGAACGATGGATGTTTAATGACAGAACAATGACATTGTTTGCTCAGTTAGGCGCTCAGGTGCGGTCTCCAGAGGGTGGATCTATCACTGATCAATCTGGACTTTTTGATAGGCAGCCATCACAGTACGCACCTTTCTTTTGTGGCGTACTATGGGTTGCCTTCTATGGGTGACTTATTATTGGTTACTTGCTATTTGACAGCTTGCTATCGCCACATATTTTTATAACCAGTTTTATAGGGTCAGGGAATGTCTTCAATTTTGTTTGAAAAGAAGCGCATAGATGTGAACAGCATTGGTGTCCGCTTTGCCGCTATCTTAATTAGCGTTTGTACCATGATGTATTTCATCAATATGCCGTTGATGCTGGGGCTCGCCGTAAACGACCTGAGTCTGGATCAATCACAGGTATGGCTACTCGGCGGGTTTTTCCTGGGAGGAGTGGCACTTGCCGCAGCGCTCTCCATCTTGTTTATTCGCATTGCCCATTGGCAGCGTTTGATCTTTATCAGCGGGTTTATGAGCCTGCTTGCCTTTTTGCTGCCCGTTTTTGTGTCAGGTTTTACCTTTTTACTCGTTTGTCAGGGAGTGGCGGGGTTGTTTGCGGGTCTAGGTTATGCCGTGGCTATTGCCTGCTTGGGTGATACCGCCAACCCCACAAGAAACTATGCTCTGGCGCTTACTGCTCAAACCGCTGCGGTTGCCATTGTGGGCTACCTGTTACCTCAACTGGTTGTTCGCGGAACAACGTTTAACGAGGCGCTTATCGTTGTTTCCGGTTGTTCATTGGTGGCCATTTTGCTGGGCACGATGATGCCGAGAAATGCCAAAAGCGCTAGCCTGAAAAGTGCTATGAATACCCAAAAGCCAGGCGCGGTGTACTTCACCTTGTTTGTGCTGTTATTGGTATTTGTAGGAGGTAGTACGGTGCGTAACGCCATAGAGCCCATTGCTTCACGCCTTGATTTCGCCTCAACAGAAGGCGGCGGGGTGATGATTATTCTGGTCTTGGCCAGTGGGCTAGGCTCCTTGATTGCTGCATTCATGGGTGATCGTTCGGGTTATGTTAAACCGATGGCCATTGCCTTGGGTTTAGCCACCACTGTTTTAGTTCTGGGGGTGTTCCAGCTTTGGCCCGAACAACTGAGCCTGATTTTTGCCTTTTGCCTTGTAGGGGGTGCCTGGAACTTTGCGGCGGCCTACGGCATGGGGTTAACCGCCAAGCTAGATAGCAGCGGTAAGTACACGCCATTAATCGCCACCATGCAGGTTATCGGTAATGTGGCCGGTATTGTTATTGTGGGTTCACTGGTGGTGGGCGGCAGTTATGTGTTGCCCTATATGCTTGCCTGCATCGTTTGGATTTTGGCATTGGTGTTTGTTATCCAGATAGCGAAACGTAACCAGAAGCGCATCACCGCCAGCAGTAGCGAGTAACATCAGTGAGTAGCGGGAATATGGATGAGCCAGATGGGAATAAAGCGGTTGATGATGCCCATTCGGCGACAGATTCGACTGAGGATTCAGTGGCAGATCCAACCACACACCCCTTTGACCGCTTAACACCGGATCTTATTCTGGATGCCATGGAGAGCCAGGGGCATATCATTGATGGGCGGTTATTCCCCCTGAATAGCTATGAAAACCGGGTCTATCAAATTGGTGTCGAGGATGAGGCACCCATCATCGGCAAGTTTTATCGCCCCAACCGCTGGAGTACCGAGCAAATCCTTGAGGAACACCAGTTTTGTTTTGAACTGGTAGAACAGGAATTGCCCGTGGTGGCACCCATGGTGAATAAAGCGGGCCAAAGCCTGTTTGAATATCAGGGCTTTCAGTTTGCACTGTTTCCTCGCAAGGGCGGCCATGGGCCGGAACTGGATAACCTCGACAACCTCCACCTGCTGGGAAAACTACTGGGCCGAATGCATGCGGTCGGCGCTGTGCGGCCTTTTAAACATCGCCCGGTATTGGATAGCCAAAGCTTTGGCCACGACCCTGCGGCACTCATCAGTGAACATTTTATTCCGAAGGCGTTAAAGCTTTCCTACGACTCACTAATCCATGATGTGATGCAGGCAGTGGATGAGACCATTGCCAATGTTGGTGCGGTTGATCATATTCGAGTACATGGGGATTGCCATTCAGGAAATATCCTGTGGCGAGATGATTATGCCAACTTTGTGGATTTGGATGATGCCCGTATGGCACCAGCCGTGCAGGATATCTGGATGCTCATGTCGGGTGAGCGGGATCGACAAACCGCGCAGTTGTCAGAAATTGTGGATGGCTATAACCAGTTTTTTGACTTTCACCCCCGTGAGTTGCGACTGATAGAAGCACTCCGCACCTTGAGAATGATTCACTACGCCGCGTGGCTTGCCAAACGTTGGCAAGACCCGGCCTTTCCCAGAGCCTTCCCTTGGTTTAATACCGACCGCTATTGGGGTGAACATATACTGGAAATCAGAGAGCAGTTTGCCGCATTAAATGAGCCTCCGTTGGAAGTGATGTAGCACCTAGCTGCTACACCATAGAATCCAAGAAATGGGTTCGTGACAATTGATAGCTAATATCATTATCATGAGTGTGTTCAAACTATCTTTCTAAAGGAAACTCAAATGGCAACTTACGAATGTTCGAAATGTGGAATGAGTGTGAATGCGACTTGTGGCAAGTGTGATGCGCCACTGGTTGATGACAGTTTAGAACTTGATGATGGTAGAAAAGTGCAAATCTCAAAATGCCCCAATGATCACGGAAAAATCAAATCACCCATGTGCTGTGGTGAGGATATGACCTGTAGCCTCTGATTCCGTGACCAACAGGATGTAGGCACACTGTTAGGCGATGCCTGCATCCGAGACGACGGCTTCAATCCTCCGCGTAAATCGTTTTTACCCCGTCATCCGTTCCGATCATCAGCACATCGGCTGGCCGCAGTGCGAATAACCCATTCGTGACTACGCCGGTAATATTGTTGATCTGTTCTTCTAGCTCACGCGCTGGGCTAATGGGGCACATGTGGTGTACATCAATAATCACATTGCCGTTATCGGTGACCACGCCTGCACGATAAACCGGGTCGCCCCCTAATTTAACCAACTCGCGTGCCACATGGCTTCGTGCCATGGGGATGACTTCTACCGGTAGTGGAAACGTTCCGAGATGGTCCACCCATTTGGAGCCATCGGCAATACACAGAAATTCTTTGGCCACGGCCGCGGTAATTTTTTCACGTGTCAGTGCTGCACCGCCCCCTTTAATCAATTCCAGGTGGGGATTGGATTCATCGGCACCATCTACATAGATCGTTACTTCATCAACAGCATTCAGGTCGTAGACAGGAATGCCATGTGCTTTCAGGCGGTCGGCTGACGCTTCAGAGCTTGCAACGGTGCCCGCTATTTTTGCTTTGTGCTCCGCCAATAAATCGATAAAGAAGTTAGCGGTTGAACCCGTACCAATACCGATGATGCTGGTGTCATCAATTTTTGTCAGGGTGTATTCCACCGCAGCTTGGGCCACGGCTTTTTTTAGAGCATCTTGCGGGCTTAGGTTCATAGCGGACTCTTGATTAGGCGATTATATTTTTTGGTGGTGGCTGAATCGTCATAGGTTGATGGGATTATTATACGGATCAGTTTCCGAAAGGACAGATAATGTGGATCAGTGCTGGCTTTGCGGACGGTGAAAATTTACTATTGCTCTTTAATAAACAAATCAAATAGTTAGAAGAGAAAATGCCTCAGAGCTACGTAAAACGAATTCTCAATGCCCGCATCTATGATTTGGTTGTGGAAACACCGATTGATAAAGCGGCTCAACTCTCCGAACGTATCGGCAATCAGGTATTGCTGAAGCGGGAAGACTTGCAGCCAGTTTTTTCATTCAAGCTGCGCGGCGCATATAACAAAATGCTGTGCCTGAGTAAGGAGCAGTTGGCCAAAGGCGTCGTGGCGGCCTCTGCAGGTAACCATGCTCAAGGGTTGGCGATGTCGGCGCAAAAGTTGGGGGTTAAAGCCACCATCGTGATGCCCAGTACGACACCACAAATTAAAGTAGCGGCGGTGAAAGCCCTGGGTGCCAAAGTGGTGTTGCGTGGGGATACTTATGATGAGGCATCGGATTACGCGCAAAAACTGGTGATAGAAAAGGGCATGACCTATGTTCATCCCTTTGATGATCCCGATGTGATTGCCGGTCAGGGCACCATTGCCATGGAAATTTTACGACAGGTTTCTGGCCCTTTGGATGCAGTATTTATTCCTGTGGGCGGCGGCGGTTTGTGTGCCGGTATGGCGGCCTACATCAAATATGTTCGTCCTGAGGTGAAGGTGATTGCGGTTGAGCCGGATGATGCGGCCTGTTTGGCGGCAGCCATGGAGGCGGGTCGTCGGGTACGGTTAAAGCATGTGGGTATCTTTGCTGATGGCACGGCTGTGGCCCAAATCGGTAAGGAAACGTTCCGGGTGCTAAAAGATACCGTCGATGAGGTTATCACGGTATCGGCAGATGAAATCAGTGCCGCGATTAAGGATATTTTTGACGATACCCGTTCCATCTGTGAACCCTCGGGTGCATTGGGTGTGGCTGGCCTGAAAAAATATGTAGAGCGTAAGGGTGTGAAGGGCCAGACCCTGCTCGCCATTGATAGTGGTGCCAATATCAATTTTGATCGGCTCCGCTATATCTCCGAGCGCACGGAAATCGGTGAGAAACGTGAGGCTATTTTGGCCGTCACCATTCCTGAGCAGCCGGGCAGTTTTAAGAAGTTCTGTACAGCACTCAGTAAGCGCAGCATCACCGAATTTAATTACCGCATGGGCGACCCCGCCCAGGCGCATATCTTTGTGGGTATTCAAGTGATGTCCGATGAAGATCGTCATCAGTTGGTGGCGGATCTTAAGGGCAAAGGGTACCCTTTGGTCGATATGACCGATAATGAAATCGCCAAATTGCATATCCGCCATATGGTGGGTGGTCGTGCTGTTGAGGCGACGGATGAGGCGGTTTATCGCTTTGAGTTCCCCGAGCGTCCGGGTGCATTGATGAGCTTCTTGAACAAGCTAGGTGGGCGTTGGAATATCTCCATGTTCCATTATCGCAATCACGGTGCAGCCTATGGTCGTGTGTTGGCCGGTTTGCAGGTGCCCACTGGAGAGCGAAAGCAGGTGGCGAAGTTCCTCAATGACCTTGGTTATACCTGGTCAGAAGAGACAGATAATCCTGCCTATCAGGTATTTCTGAACTAGTCCGCATTCCATGCTGCTTGTTCTGCTACAGCATGTTCTACAACAGAGGGTTGGGTGAATGACGCCATCCTGGACAATCAAGGATTTGCTCGCTATTTCCCGCGCACCTTTTTTGGCGCTGATTCCTGCAGTGTTGTTTCCGGCCATGGTGCTGAGTTATCAGTTAACCGGGCCGCTGGCTATAGATTTATGCGTGTTGATTTTTCTTGCTGCGTTGGCTGCTCATATCGCGGCTAATGCGCTCAATGAATATCAGGATTTCAATAGCGGTTTAGATGAAACTACCCACCGAACACCCTTTAGCGGTGGGAGTGGAACGCTACCGGTTAAACCCTGGCTTGCGTCATCGGCAAAGGGCTTGTTTGCGGTCACTTTTCTGGTGATGGTCGTTATTGGTGGTTACCTCAGTTGGCGAGTTGGTCGCCAGATTTTGCCACTCGGTATTCTCGGTGGCCTGATTATTCTCGTTTATACCCGGTGGATTAATCGTATGCCGCTGGCTTGTCTTTTTGCTCCGGGCATTGGTTTTGGCTTGCTGATGGTTAATGGCACCGTTTTTCTGATGACGGGTGGCTTCTCTGTCGCCGCACAATATATTAGCTGGGTGGTATTTTTTCTCTGCAATGGGCTGTTGCTGTTAAATCAGATTCCTGATATTGAGGCAGACAAGGCAGTTGGACGACGGCACTTGCCTATTTTGTTGGGGGTGCGTCCAACCGCATGGATTTATCTACTGCTGTTGGTGGGTGCCTATGGAAGCTTGGTTATTGGCGCGTGGCTCGGCGCTTTGCCGGCAACGACCCTGATGGCATTGGTTACCTTTCCTCTGGGGCTACTGATTTGGCGGGGTGTGCTTCGCAGTATCGAGCATCCGGATGAACTGGTTCCCGCTCTGGGCAAGAATGTTCTATTGGTACTGATAACCCCGGTACTTGTGGGCATGGGGCTAGTGTTAGGGTAGGCAGTTTTAGAGTAAAAAACTCAGCTGGTGGATGGCTAATGTAGTTTCAGGTGGCGGCGCATCAGTTGATTGATATCTCGTTGGTCTATCAGTGCTGGAATCTCATCCAGTCCGGGGCCTTCCATATACGCGGGAACATTGGTGCCCGTATGCATTCCCCACTGACCCTGAGGTGATGAGTTAGTCGCATAACTAACCGCCATCAATTCACCCGATAATGTCTTTAGAACAGCGTAGTGGCCGGTGGGGTATTGGGCCATGTGCACCGCCTTGCTCGCCGCTTGATAACTTTCCGGTAAGGGGACTATCTGCCCCGCCTGGCCATGATCCGCAGTGACAATGATTAACGTGTTGGGCTGCTGTTGGGCAAATTGTCTGCCGGTGGCGACGGCTTGATCAAAGGCACGAAGTTCTCCAATTTGGCCACAGGGATTTCGCTGGTGTGCCTGTTTATCGATGGAGGCGCCTTCCACCATCAGAAAAAAACCTTTGTCATTATTTTGGTGTAGCACCTGTAGTGCACGCTTCGTCATGTTGGCCAGCGTGGGGGTGCTCTTGTGATGAGGGTTTTTCTCACAGCTGAAAGGGGTGGGGAAAATAGCCTTGCCACGTTTGTTGGTAGTCATTAGCTCAGCGCGCCTATGCTGTTCTCCTTGCCATTCGACGGGAAGGTGAATGGGGGCAAACAGCCCCAGTAACTTGGGTGTTTGGGAGGCTACCTGTAATTTCTCGGTATTTAATTCTGCTTCATTTTTTACCATAAGATGACCGTGACTCAAGGCCATATCAAGAATGGACGGGTTGTCTCGAGCACTACCCTCCACCGGTTGGTTGAAAAAGGCCATGCCTCCACCCAGCAACACATCGATATTTGCGGTAGCGAGTTGTTCAGCAATAGATCCTGGGCCGCCATGCGCTTTTAGGTCAGGCTCACACTGCTGGGTTTTACCTACAGCGTGGTTGATTGCAGACATGTTTTTTGTACTTTGGCAGTTTCGGTGTGAGGTATGAGCAGCAAAGGCAGCAGGTGTGGCATCGGTCAGGCTGGATGTGGAAACCAGTCCGGTTCGATACCCCTTTTTCTGGGCAGCTTCTAGAATAGTTTTCTGGTCAACATCCTTGGTAGCACTGGTAGAAATTCGTCCTTTACTGGTGAGCAAGCCCGTGGCCAATGTGCTGGCGGTATTGGCACTATCGGCCACATAGCGAAATTGGTTGGGGTTATCTTCACGCAGGGTGTGCACTTGGACAGAACTCCGAACGGGCATCTGCTCCATAGAAAATGCCCCATCAGCGCCGTAGAGATAATTTCGTGCCATGGTAATTTGGTGTTCATCCATGCCGTCACCAATAAACAAAATGACGTTGGTGGAAGAGGTAACTCTAGAGGGGTGTTCGTCCTGAGCCGCATGGCTGAAGTCGGCGGGCAGGAGTAAAAAGGTGGCCGTTAAAATAGCGAACGCTTTCCTGCTAGCAAGGTTGGTAACACGTAAATAGTTGGTTATCCCTACCATGCTGGAAAGCGTCCTGGTTTTATTCTTTACCGATGTTAAGCAGGTCACTCAACTGGCGAATTTGAATGGCATCGATACCTGAGCCAGCCAATGCATCAGAAATCACCACTAGCCGATCTTCTGGAGAAAACTCAGGTCGTTCGATCATAATTCTGGCTGCAGTGGCGAGTGTTTTTTCCGGATCTTCACTGAAGTTGATACGGAAGCTCAATACGTTGCGGTTGAGTACCAATTGGCGGCGGGTGCGGCTGTCATTGGTAAAGGCACAAATAATGGGTGCCTGGGGGTGACAATTGGTGACGTAGTTAGCCATTCGGCCACGTCGGGTCGGAACAATAATGGCTTTTGCATTAATCGATTCGGCCAGTTTTACCGCAGCGGCAGCAATTTCTTCCTTATCATTTTTCAGTTCCAGGTCCTTGGTAAATTGCAGGCCGGGACTGTGCTCGATGGAGCCGGCAATACGGGACAGAATCTCAACACATTTGACAGGATATTTGCCAATGGTTGTTTCACCGGACAACATAATGGCATCGGCTTCTTCGTACACGGCATTCGCTACATCTGTTACTTCTGCTCGAGTAGGAATCGGGTTTTCGATCATGGATTCCAGCATGTGAGTGGCGACAATCACCCGTTTCCCTCGCTGGGCGCAAAGGCGAATAATTCGGCGCTGAACTCTGGGGAGTTTTTCAATGGCAATTTCTACACCGAGATCACCTCGTGCCACCATGACACCATCGGATAGATCAACAATCTCACTGAGATTTTTAACGCCTTCTTGGTCTTCAATTTTGGAAATGATTTTAATCTTGTCGACTTTATCGCCCAATAGCTCGCGTAGCTGATGGATATCTTCAGCGTCCCGTACAAAGGACAGGGCGATAAAGTCCACCTCTTGCTCGATGGAGAACAGTATGTCACGACGGTCTTTTTCGGTGATGGCAGGTAGGTTGACCCGAATGCCGGGCAAATTAACGTGGCGCTTGCTTTTGAGCACGCCGCCATCAATCACCTTGCATTGCATAATACGTTCTTCTTTACTCAGAATTTCCAAGTTGATCAGGCCGTTGTCCACGGTAATCATGTCGCCTATCTGCACATCATTAATTAGGTCTTCGTAATTGATGCGAATGGAGCTGGCCTCCACATCGTCTTCCCCGCGGGCAACCACCGAGATGATGTCGCCTTCTTTCAGGTTCAGGTCATGTTTAATGTCACCGGTACGTATTTCTGGTCCTTGCGTATCCATTAGAATAGCGATTGGGTGGGACTGCTTTTTGTTGAGCGTACGCACGGCCTTGATGACTTTGGCATGGGACGCATGATCACCGTGAGACATATTCAGGCGAACCACATTCATCCCAGCGATAGCCAGTTTTTCTAGCATCTCGAATGATTCTGTAGCGGGGCCAATGGTGCAGATAATTTTGGTTTTACGCATAAGTGGTGTTTCTTAAAGGGTTAACGGGTCTGAATAACATTACGCTCGGTAACAATAGCCTGTAGCGCAACATCCCATGGTTGGTGGTGAATATTATCAGTTTCCTGGCAGCTTTGGGCTAACCCAATGAGCCGGGTGGCATGTTGTTGAGTGGCTAGTGTGCGGTCATAAAAGCCGCCACCCATACCTAGCCGGTTACCGCGACGGTCAAAAGCTACCAATGGTAGTAAAACCAGGTCAAGTCCCAGTGGTGGAACAATATATCCACCACGCAGAGATGGTTCGTTAATACCGAATCGGTTGACCGTGAGGGGGTCGCCCTGTGAATAACGAACGAAATATAGTCGGTTTAGTTTTAACGGGTGTAATACGGGCAGGTAACATTCTTTACCGGCAGCTTCAGCAATGCCCATGGCCAGTTGCGGATCAATCTCCCCATCATTGGCAAGATAAAAGGCAATACGTTTGCTATTGCGAAAGGCTGGCAGATTAGAGAGTTGTCGAGCGAGGCCCGAACTTGCAGCATCCTGCCGTTGGGGGGACAGCGCTTGGCGTCGCTCACGCATCAATTGACGAATGGCCTTACTGTCCATGAGTACCTAGAGTGTCTAAACGGATTTTTAAGTGTGTCCCCGGAGGTGCCGCTGTTAACGTGGCCTTGAACCCAGAGGTTCAAGGTGGGGGGTTCAGCGATACATTAGGCTTTCCGTCGAGCGGACATGCACACCATATCGGCTGGAACCCTCCTGGTTATTAATTATCGGCTCAAGGACTTGTCGACTGGCAAGCACCCCAGGGCATAAAAGGGATTATACCTCAGTCTTGGGACTAAAAAGCGGCAGATTGTTCGAAATTCTGTAGTGCAGCGGAAACTTTATTGTCCAGCTTCTCTATGGCCTGTTGTGATAGACCGTCAGACATGGCTTGGCCTTCGACTTTGTAGAGCTCGTATGTCAGGTTTAGCGCTGCCATGATGGCAATGCGTTCCAGGCCAATAACCCCACCGCTGTTACGAATGGTGCGAACCCTTTCATCCAGAGATCGAGCAGCCTGAAGCAGGGCGTTACGTTCATCAGGTGGGCAGCTGACCTGGTATTCCTTATCGAGAATACGAATGTTGACAGTGTCCTGGCTCATGGGGGTTAACCTTCGCTATTGAGGCCTTTCAGCCTCACAATCATATGTTCAACCCGATTGCGGGCCATTTCGTTCTTCTCCATAAGCTTGCTTCGTTCTTTAAGCAGGCTGGATTCACGTTCTCGGAGAGATTCATTCTCTTTTTGAAGTCGAGCGGAAAAATGAATCAGGCGATCAATCTTATGCTCGAGGTTTGTAAAATCATCTGACATTTCGGCAGCCAATAGTAATACTTGATAGTAACTGTACAACTATATGGTGCGCTATCGAGTGGGTCAACAATCTTGAGGCTGTTTCGAGGAAAATAGGCTAGCTTCTTGCCTGAAGGGGATTTTCTTTTCAGCCAATGGATCTGGCGTGATTGGCATGATGAAGGGTGGTAGGATGCCTTTTTCTACCCAGTTTAGAAGTAGAGATAGCGATGAATTTTAATGATATTGCCAATGCCTTTGTACAGGCTAATTTGATGGGTAGCCCTACGGAACTACACGGGGCTCTTTGTGGCAGGATTAGCGGTGGTCAGAAACTGTCAGAGGATGAATTGTTGTCCGTTGTTGGGGAATTACTTGAGGTAGAGCTGGAGCGAGTAGAAGATTTGGGTGATATGTTGCCTGAGCTGTACCAGTACACCTTGGGACAAATTTGTAGCAGTGGCTTTGAGTTTTTACCACTACTTCCAGACGATGAATTCCCATTAAATCAAAGACTTGCATCTCTTGGTGAGTGGTGTCAGGGATTCCTTTTTGGGCTGGGTAACTCAGGCCTGTCCACAAAAACGGAACTCACCGGGGATATTGCTGATGCCCTGAGTGACCTAGCCTCTATTTCTCAGGTGGCTAGCCACGAGGAAGAACAGGGCGAGGAAGAAGATGAGATTAGTTATACCGAATTGGTTGAATATGTCAGGGTCGCTGTATTACTTATTTACGCTGAGTTGAATCCAGTCGAGGACCAGAGCGCCCCGACGATTCATTGAGTCGGTTCACACCTGATTTATCCATTACATTTGCCCCGGTGAGCGCTTATCTCTGATAGGTTAGTCATCGAAGAGCTCAAACATTGAAGAATATAGAATGATTAACCAGCAGGAATTTGCCCGACGCAGGCGTAAATTGATCGAGATGATGGACAGCAATAGCATTGCCATCCTAACTGCTGCCCCTGAACAAACCCGTAATCGGGACGTCAACTACCCCTATCGGCAGGATAGCGATTTTTTCTACCTCAGTGGTTTTCCTGAACCCGAAGCGGTGTTGGTGCTGGCGCCTGGCCGGGAGCACGGCGAATTCCTGATGTTTTGCCGAGACAGAAATCCTGATCGAGAAATTTGGGATGGCTACCGTGCTGGCCCTGACGGTGCCTGTAAAAAGTACGGTGCAGACGATGCTTTTCCCATAGACGATATCGATGATATTTTGCCGGGCTTACTGGAAGGTCGTGAGAGAGTGTATTACGCGATGGGTAAGGATTTGACCTTTGATAGCCATCTGATGGGTTGGGTCAACACCATTCGCTCTCAGTCGCGGGCAGGTGCCGTACCGCCGGGCGAATTTATTGACCTTGACCATCTGCTACATGAGTTGCGCCTGTTCAAGAGCGCTGCGGAGCAGAAAATTATGCGCGACGCTGGTGTGATATCTACCCGAGCACATTGCCGAGCCATGAAAATCTGCAAGCCGGGGATGTTTGAATACCAATTACAGGCAGAAATTGAGCACGAGTTCGCCATGGCGGGAGCACGCTTTCCTGCTTACGGTTCCATTGTTGGTGGCGGTGCCAATGGCTGCATTCTTCATTATGTGGAGAACAGCGCCAAACTCAAAGATGGAGACCTGGTGCTGATTGATGCCGGTTGCGAGTTGCAGCATTACGCGGCAGATATTACCCGCACTTTCCCGGCCAACGGTAAATTCACCCGGGAACAAAAAGCCATTTATGACTTGGTGCTCAAGGCGCAATTAGCCGGTATTGACGCTTGCGCTATAGGCAATCATTGGGATGAGCCTCATCAGGTTACCGTCAATGTGATCACCCAGGGGTTGATTGATTTGGGGCTTTTGAAGGGTGAGTTTGATGAGCTGATTGAATCCAAGGGCTACCGGGATTTCTACATGCACCGAGCCGGGCACTGGTTGGGCATGGATGTACACGATGTGGGCGATTACAAGGTCCACGATGAGTGGCGGTTACTGGAGAAGGGCATGGTCGTCACTATTGAACCGGGTATTTATATCTCTCCGGATAACACGCAAGTGGCCAAAAAGTGGCGTGGTATTGGGATTCGTATTGAAGATGATGTGTTGATAACCGCTAAAGGCCCTGAAGTCTTGAGCTGTGGCGCCCCTAAAACCACGGAAGATATTGAAAGGTTAATGGCGACGTAATGTCACAAAACCCACCAACAGAGTCTAATGTATCCGAAAAAGACGTGGATATAGCCATAGTCGGTGGCGGTATGGTGGGTGCCAGTCTCGCCTTATTACTCTCCTCGTTGAACCTCGGTTGGCGGATTAATATCATGGAAGCATTCCCCATAACCCCCGCCTCCGATAATTTGCAACCCAGTTTTGATGCTCGCTCCACGGCGCTATCTCACAGCAGCCGAGAAGTGTTTGAAATGTTGGGTCTATGGTCAATCTTGAGTCCCCGGCTGGCTGAGATCAAAGAAGTCCACGTGTCGGATCGAGGTCATATAGGGAATACCCGCCTGCAAGCCGCTGAGCAGAACTTGCCAGCACTGGGTTATGTGGTGGAAAACCAGTGGCTAGGTTCGGTATTGATGGAGGCGCTTCAGCAGACGCCTGGTGTTGAGGTGATAGCACCCGCTCAAGTGACCAGTGTTAAACCCATTCGGGATGGCATGAAATTATCGATTTCTGGTTCTGAAGTGAGCGCCAACTTACAGGTAAAGCTACTAGTTGTGGCAGATGGTGCTGAGTCTAGCACGCGAGATATGCTGGGCATTGATGCTGCGATCAGGGATTATGGCCAGGTGGCGCTGGTGACGAACATCTCCTTGCAGCAGGATCACGAAGGTGTTGCCTACGAGCGTTTTACAGACTCAGGCCCCATGGCCATGTTGCCATTGCAGCCGGTAGGGAATGAATATCGCTCTGCACTGGTGTGGACACTGCCACCAGAGCGCGCGGTTGAGATGATGGAGGCCTCCGACGAGGTATTTTTAGCAGAATTACAGGACCGATTTGGTCATCGGCTGGGGCAATTTAAGCGGGTAGGCTCTCGTCATAGTTACCCAATTCGGTTGATTACCAGTAACGAACAGGTTCGCAGTCATGTCGTGGTAGTTGGCAATGCTGCCCACTCACTGCATCCGGTAGCGGGTCAGGGGTTTAACCTCGCACTGCGTGATGTCGCGGTACTAGCCAATGAATTGGCAACATCTGCCAACGATGGTGCTCTCGGTCAGTTATCGGTGCTACAGAACTACCTCAAGCAACAACAAGCTGATCAGAAGCAAACAATTTTACTGAGCGATTTATTGCCCAAGGTGTTTGGTATTGATTCATCCCCCGTCGCTTTGGCCCGAAACCTCGGATTATTGGCACTGGATACGATGCCGCTTTTACGTCACCAGTTTGCAAGGCTGGGCATGGGGCTTGAGACGCGTGGGGTGCCACAGGTAGAGCAAAGAGCATCGGTCGTGGAGAGGCAGACTAATGGCTGATCATGAATACGATGTTGTGGTAGCCGGTGCTGGCATGGTCGGGGCGGCATTTGCAGCCTTGCTAGCAACGACTAAGCAGGGAAAAAATCTCCGGATAGCTGTTTTGGAAGCCCGGCCATTTGAGATGCCGGATCTGTCAGAAAGCTTTGATCCACGGGTGGTAGCGTTAACGGCGTCGTCCCGAAAACTGCTTCAGGATACTGGTGCTTGGGATCAAATTACCGCGCGGCGTGTCTGTCCGTATCAGCGGATGGAAGTGTGGGAAGCAGATGGAACCGGGCATATAGAGTTTGATTGCGCCGAAGTGCGACAGCCCAGTTTGGGTCACATTGTTGAGAATGCTTTGGTGGTCGAAGCATTGTGGCAGCGGATTGAAGTACTCGAAAACGTCGAGTTACTATGTCCCGCCACCGTGGTCGACTTGGAGCGACAGGCTTCCAGTTCTAGAGGTTCTGGGCGTTCTACTAATGTGGCTATTTCGCTGGCCGACGGTTCCATCATCAACACTAAATTGCTGGCCGCCGCCGATGGTGCCCAGTCGAAAGTCCGAGAGCTCTGTGGATTGCAATTGCGTCAGTGGGAATATGGCCACCATGCCATTGTCACTACAGTGACCACTGAAAAAAATCATGATTTCACGGCCCGGCAGCGGTTTTTACCCGAAGGTCCCTTAGCGTTCTTGCCCTTACAAACAGAAACCGGTGATTGTCATCAGTGCTCTATTGTTTGGTCGCAACAGGCAGATGTCGCCGAGCAGCTAATGGCACTTGATGATGAGGCTTTTTGTCAGGCATTGACCCTGGCAGGAGAAGGCTGTCTGGGCAATATTGTGGGCGTGGATAAACGCTACAAAATCCCCCTCAAACAACGCCATGCTGTTGATTATGTGGTGCCGGGGGTGGCACTGATGGGTGATGCAGCCCACACCATTCATCCCCTGGCTGGGCAGGGTGTAAATCTTGGGTTTCAGGATGTAATCGTCCTGGTCGAAGAAATTGAGCGAGCGATCAGCCGCGGGCTTTCTCCCGGTGATATGTGGGCGCTGGGCCGTTATCAGCGCCGCCGCAAGCCACATAATTTGGGTACTATGGCTGTCATGGAAGGTTTTAAGCGATTATTTGAAAACCAGCCTCTACCTGTTCGGTTATTGCGAAACGATGGGATGAGTGCGGTAAATAGACTTGGCCCTATCAAGAATTTTATGGTCCGTCAGGCAATGGGGCTTCTTTAGTCGTCCTGCTTTAACCTCCCTGCTCGTTAATTCCCTCTTTAGTTTGAGGTCGATCAGGTTTAGAATTCGCGGCAGTTCAAATAACACAGCTTTTAAGCAACTAAAGGTTTAACCACCTAGGGTGAGGACACAAGAATGAGCGCTACCCCCTCCAATCTGAAATACGCTGCCAGCCACGAATGGGCTCGCGATGAAGGTGACGGCACCGTGACCGTGGGTGTTTCTGACCACGCACAGGATAGCCTGGGCGATGTGGTTTATGTGGAGCTGCCCGAAGTAGGGACTTCATTCTCTGCGGGTGACGAAGCCGGTGTTGTTGAATCCGTAAAGGCTGCCTCAGATATTTATACGCCAATATCTGGTGAAATCATTGCGATTAATCCGGAACTCGAAGATGCACCGGAAACGATCAACGAATCACCCTATGATGCGGGTTGGTTTTTCAAAATTAAAATGTCTGATCCCTCTGAGCTGGAAAGCTTGCTGGATGCTACCGCCTACGAAGCAGCTGCTGGAGAAGAGTAACGGCTTCAGTATTACCCGATACCGTTGGTGTTGATGGCTTGGCCACATTCAGTAACGGTAAATTTTACAAAGGTAAACAGGTACACTATTTTTAAGGCTGCTCAATAAAGCAGCCTTTTTTATTTCCTACCCTCTAAATGGCCAGCCAGGAGAGATCATGTCCACCTCATCCCACTTGTCGCTGCGACTCAAAAAAGGTGCCGACCGCCGGTTACGCGCGGGCCATCTGTGGGTGTACAGCAATGAGGTTGATATTGTCGCCACCCCACTCAAGACAATGCCCGTTGGCAGTGAAGTGGTGGTAGAAGATGCCAGTGGAAAATTTGTGGCCATGGCCACGGTGAACCCTGCGGGCTTAATCTGTGCGAGGCTATACACCAGAGTAAAGAGTGCTGGAGAGCAGGGGAGCGGGCTAGATCAACCGTTAATCGTTAGTCGTCTGCAGCAAGCATTACAGTTTCGTGAGACCCTTTTTTCAAAACCTTATTACCGCGCCATTTTTGGTGATTCAGATTTATTGCCCGGGTTAGTGGTAGACCGCTTTGGTGATTATTTATCGGCACAGTTAACCACTGCCGCTATGGATCAACGCCGTGATGTGGTGATCGCCGCGCTGGATGAGGTGTTCTCTCCCAAAGGTATCGTGTTTAGAAACCAAGGGCCGTTCCGCCAGATGGAGGGCTTGCCCGAAGCCGTCGAAGTGGCTGCGGGGGATGTGCCTGAATTGGTTGAGTTGGAAGAAAACGGCACACGTTTTCTGGCACCAGTCATGACCGGCCAAAAAACCGGGTGGTTTTATGACCACCGAATCAATCGTCAACAGTTACAGCGCTTATCCAAAGACAAAACGATTTTAGATGTCTACAGCTACGTGGGTGGCTGGGGTGTTCAGGCTGCGACAGCCGGTGCCAAAGCTGTAACCTGTGTGGATGTTTCTGGTGATGCATTAGACTTGGCACAACAAAATGCTGAATTGAACCAGTACAGCGGCCAATTTTCTTGCTTACAGGGCAAAGCCAATGACATCATGAAAGCCCTAATCGATGCAGGGCAAACCTTTGATGTGGTGGTGCTAGACCCACCGGCCTTTATTAAGCGTAAAAAAGATCAACGTCAGGGTGAAAAAGCTTATCATCAGGCCAATCAGTTGGCGTTAAGGTTGTTGGCTCCCGGTGGTATATTGGTGTCAGCATCCTGCTCCATGCATTTACCCCAACAAACACTCATGGACGTGGTGAAAACGGCGGGGGCGCATCGCCACCGTCAGTTACAAGTATTCTCCATTGGCGGGCAGGGGCCAGACCACCCCATACATCCGGCTATACCGGAGACAAATTATTTAAAGGCAATTTTTGCCAGAGATATTCAGAATTAGCAGGGCACTTATAATGTACACAAATGAAATATTGGAAGAATTTAAGTTATTAAACCAATTTGACCTTTCATCGACCTCAAGGGGTATCAAGGTTCATACTAATGAAGCCTCAGACGAAGCCGTTGCGGCGGCAAAGCGACTTTTTGATAAGGGTTTAACCGACCTTGTTGATGGCGGCTACCTCACGGAGTTGGGTCTGGTAGCAGCGGGCCATGCACAAAGCTTGGCACGGATACTGTCGGCATAGCGCTTGCCCAAGAGGGCATGTAGTCAGAAGGCGCTATGACGAGAGCGCCATCACAAGACTGCTTCAAATAACTCCAGCTTGGGTGGGCCGGCATAAATACCCTCAGAGGTTTTCCCCGCCCCGGCATGGGCTTTACGAAAAGCCTCTGAATGAGTCCAGTCTTCAAAGGCTGCTCGGCTTTCCCAGACAGAATGTGAAGAAAACAGCGTGATGCCATCTTCGTTTTTCCCGCGTAACAAGTTGAATGACTTAAAGCCCGGCACGTCATTCAAAAACGAATCACGGCTGCGCCATACTTCAATAAAATCTTCTTCCCGTCCTTCATTTACCTGAAAGCGATTCATTGCCAAATACATAATTTCACCTTGTACATCATAGATAACAGCGGGTGATTATCGAGTAGTGGTACTGAATATCAAGATTTGTTTCCAAGGGTGTAGGGTTGTTTAAAGAAAAAGGAGGGTGGTACGGCAGGGGGTAGAAGAATAAAGGACGGCGTAAAAACCGACTCTGTGCTCTCAAGCAGGTGAGTTGTCCGTTCATTAACCCCCTGCTTATATGGCCTTTGAACATTGACCCACTCTGTGAGAATTAAAGTTAAAAATTTGTAACTAGTTGGTTTATAACAACACTTTGGCATTTGGTTGGTTGGGATCTAATAACGCAAAGGTTGATTTTTGTACGCTTACTATTCAAAATAGCGACCGCAAAATAGCACTATTTCTTGCTGTGTAATCCGAAGAAAACTCCAAAAATCGAGCGTAACGATGAGAAGAAAGAAGATTAAAGACCCCTCCATCCAACCGATGTTTCCCATTGGTTCAGAGGCAGGGCGAGAGGACCAGGAGAAGCGGCGGGCGCGTATTCGAAAAATCGAAGAGGATGCAGCCCAAAAGATTTTTGTACCGTTCACCGTCAATATGGAACAACGCAAGGCGGCAATAAAGCTTCGCTCTCAAGGAAAAAATATTGTGAGCGGGTTTCCTGAACAGGTTCCCAATTTCGAAGAACTCGGATGCACGCTTCAGTTGGTCGAGGAAGATGGTGAATTTGTCGTCAGGCCCGTCTCGGTATAGAGTCCTGTGAAGTTTATTGGCGCGTAGCGACACAAAAAAGTTTCAAGCAAAGGACACCAAGAAAAGGACAGAGACAATGGAAAGCCAATTCACCGCGTGCCTGTAACGTGAAAGACTGCAACCAGTGTGGAAAATGTTGCATCAAATACAGCAACGGCGGCCTATCAGCATCACAAAGTGAAATAGAACTGTGGGAGATTTTTAAACCCGATATTTACCAATACGTCAGTAAAGGAGAAATCTGGGTAGACCCAAAAACCGGTGAACAAATAGAGCGGTGCCCTTGGTTACGGAAGGAGCCGAATCAAGAAAAATATACCTGTGATATTTATTACGACCGCCCCGATGATTGTAAATTCTACCCGGTAACCATTGAGCAAATGACCAAGGATGAATGCGAGATGCTAGAAGCTCAGGACATG
>JBALVP010000129.1:0-4489 GCA_036961395.1 Porticoccus sp. | reverse complement strand
ATTCATGTGGTTAAGGAGCTGAATGTCTACCTCAAGGCATCACGCAAATTGGCTCAAGAGCTTGAGCACGACCCAACGGCAGAAGAAATCGCGCATTCAATGGATAAGACAGTTGCAGATGTGTCACGAATGTTCCGACTCAATGAGCGGGTAAGTTCGGTGGATGTGCCGTTAGGCAAGAATGGTGAACGAACTTTGGTAGAAACTCTTGCGGATTCCCACCCCTGCGATCCCGAGGAGTTGGTAGAGGGTGATGACCTATCCAGTTCTGTTGAGGCTTGTTTGTCTGAGTTGTCTGATAAGCAGCGAGAGGTGATTGCTCGACGTTTTGGGCTTCGGGGGCACGATACCTCAACTCTTGAAGAGGTAGGCCGTGAAATTGGCCTAACCCGTGAACGTGTGCGTCAGATTCAGGTAGAGGCTTTACATCGATTGCGTGACATTATGCAGAAACAAGGGCTGGATGGTCATATTCTGTTTGAGGATAGTTAGAATTCCCACCGGCTATTCTGCTGGTAAAGAGTGTCATTTGTAGCTAGACGATCTTATTTTAAATACCCCAGATGTTTTTGTACCACCTGTAGCGTAGGCTTGAACAGCTTGGGTGAAGCACACACAATGTTGCCGCTACTCATATAGCCATCATTACCTTGAAAATCACTCACTAAACCGCCAGCTTCTTTAACCAGCAATACCCCAGCGGCAATATCCCAGGGCTTCAGGCTCATTTCCCAGAACGCATCAAACCTCCCTGCCGCTAAATAGGCTAAATCCAGCGAGGCAACACCCAGTCGGCGAATACCTGAGGATTGTTCCGCCAGTTCAGTGAGGCAGGCTAGGTAGGGCTCCATATGTTCGATGGATGGGCTGTTGAAGGGAATGCCAGTGGCGACAATCCCGCCGTCAAGACTCTTGCGGCCAGAAACCCGAATCCGATTGCCATTTAGGAAGGCACCACGACCACGACTGGCGGTAAATTCCTCGCGTCGCATGGGGTCCAGTACCACGGCATGTTCTAGCTTGCCCTTATAGGTGCAGCCGATAGAAACAGCAAAATGTGGTATGCCGTGAATAAAGTTGGTGGTGCCATCAATAGGGTCAATAATCCATTGATAGTTATTGTCTTCACCTTCAAGCGTGCCTGATTCTTCACCAATGATGGTGTGTTCAGGGAAGGCCTTGCGTAGGTGATAAATGACTTCTTTCTCGGCAGCAAGATCCATATCGGTGACAAAATCATTACGACCTTTCTCGTCAATCTTGATCAGATCAGTGCGCTCTGAGGCACGAGCAATCATTTCTCCTGCCTTTCGTGCGGCGCGAAGGGCGATATTGACCATGGGTTCCATCGTGAGAGATTCCAACGTGAAGAAAGCGCGGCATTGTACCAGACAGGGGTAAGTCCGGGGAGGGTAAAAACCATGATTTAACCAGTTCTTCCTGCTAGAATTCGCGGCGCTCTTCTACTTGGATATATGAAGAACCGTTTATAGGTATCCAGATTGAAGAAAATCTAAAGATTCAGTCACTGTCAGTAAGATATCTTCTGGAACATCATTGCATGAGTAATTTTGACAACATCCGCATCGTATTGATTAACACTAGTCACCCAGGAAATATTGGGGGTGCCGCACGTGCGCTAAAAAATATGGGTCTGTCACGTTTGTACCTAGTTGCTCCTAAGGAATACCCCGCGGACAGAGCTGTGTGGCGTGCGGCCAGTGCATTAGATGTTTTAGATAATGCCGTTGTGGTGGAAAGCCTTGATGACGCTATTTCAGGGTGTGGCTTAGTTGTTGGGACCAGTGCCCGTGGACGACGAATTACTTGGCCGCTGCTTAATCCACGTGAATGTGGAGAGCGTGTCTGGCAGGAGTCAGCACAGCATGATGTGGCCATCATATTTGGTCGAGAGGACCGGGGGCTTACCAATGAAGAGCTGCATAAGTGCACCTATCATGTGCATATCCCATCAAACCCCGATTACAGTTCTCTGAATTTAGCAGCAGCGGTACAAGTGCTTTGCTACGAAGTGCGGATGGCGTCAATAGCTGGTTCTGAGGGCACTTTGCCATCATTTGATGAATGGGATCAGCCACCGGCAAAAGCACAGGATCTGGAAATGTACTTTCAGCACCTCGAGCAAGCCTTGGTGGATATTGGCTTTCATGACAGGGATAACCCTCGACAAACGATGACCCGATTACGTCGACTGTACGGACGTATTCGTCTTGATGAAATGGAGTTGTCCATTCTTAGGGGTGTATTAACAGCCATTCAGAATGCTGCATACAGGATGAAAAAGGTCATAGAATCAAGGAAGTAGATGCAATTTTAGGTTGATCAGTATAACCGACTAAAATAGTGTGTTATTTACTTGACCAAAAAGGTCGGTTATTACATAATAACCCATCAAATTGTTTCTATTAAGGTAACAGTGAGGGGAACACTATGCGGCTGACAACTCGAGGCCGGTACGCGGTCACTGCGATGCTGGATCTTGCTCTTCACGGTGATAAGGGCCCTATTAGTCTGGCTGATATATCCCGGCGCCAGGAGATTTCCTTGTCCTATCTGGAGCAACTATTTTCCAAGCTTCGTCAGCAGGAGTTGGTTACTAGTGTGCGTGGCCCAGGTGGTGGTTACCGACTGGCCAGAATTAGTGATGAGATCAATGTTGCAGAAATTATAGATGCAGTGAATGAATCCATTGATGCCACCAGTTGTAGCGGAAAGGGTAACTGTCACAGTGGTGATGTTTGCTTAACCCACCATTTGTGGGATGACCTGAGTCATCAGATTCATCGATTTTTGAGTGGTATTACACTGGATAGTTTGGTGCATCAGAATGAGGTTCAGCTCGTGGCTTTGCGCCAGGGTGAACTCAAAGACATTAATGTCAGACAAGAGCTTAGCTGACAGGAGTAATTGAATGAAACTACCTATTTATTTGGACTATTCTGCCACAACTCCCGTTGACCCGAGAGTAGCTGAGAAGATGGCGGAGTGTTTGACGAATAAAGGTAACTTTGGCAACCCAGCTTCCCGGTCGCACTCTTTTGGTTGGCAGGCAGAGGCGGCAGTAGAGGAGGCGCGTGGCCAAGTGGCTGCACTGCTGAATGCCGATCCTCGTGAAATTGTCTGGACCTCGGGTGCTACTGAGGCGGATAACCTGGCTATTAAAGGTTGCGCTCACTTCAATCAGAAAAAAGGCAAGCACATTATCACCTCAAAAATTGAGCACAAAGCGGTGCTTGATACCTGTCGCCAGTTGGAGCGAGAAGGCTTTGAGGTGACTTATCTGGATCCGGATGCTGAGGGCATTATTCAGCCAGAAGTAGTTGCCAGTGCTATCCGGGAAGACACCACCGTCGTTTCGTTGATGCACGTGAATAACGAGATTGGCACGATCAATGATATTGCGGCTATTGGTGATATTTGTCGTGAGAATAAAGTGTTTTTCCATGTAGATGCGGCACAGAGTGCCGGTAAGGTCGAAATTGATATGGAGGCAATGAAAGTCGATCTAATGTCTCTGTCGGCACACAAAGTTTATGGCCCCAAGGGTATCGGTGCGCTTTACGTACGTCGTAAACCACGGGTGCGTATTGAATCTCAAATGCATGGTGGTGGGCATGAGCGTGGTATGCGTTCTGGTACTCTTGCGACCCATCAGATTGTCGGCATGGGTGAGGCTTTCCGTGTAGCCAAAGAGAATATGGTTGAGGATGAGAAGCGACTTCTAACTCTGAGAAATCGGTTGTGGGATGGCGTTTCTGATATGGAAGAAGTGCAGGTTAATGGCTCTTTGCAACACAGAACCGCGGGTAACCTCAATATTAGTTTTTCTTTTGTGGAAGGTGAATCCCTTATTATGGCGCTGAAGGACTTGGCGGTTTCTTCCGGCTCTGCCTGTACGTCTGCTAGTCTTGAGCCGTCCTATGTGCTGCGGGCACTGGGGTTGGATGATGAGCAGGCTCATAGCTCAATTCGGTTTTCTATGGGTCGTTTTACTACAGAAGAAGAGATTGATTTTGCCGTCGAAAAAGTCCGTGACGCAGTAGTGAAATTACGTGAGTTGTCCCCATTGTGGGATATGTATAAAGATGGTGTCGATCTGAGTCAGGTCGAGTGGGCTGCGCACTAACCCTGGGGCGTTGAACGAAGGAGTTTAAACATGTCATACAGTGACAAGGTGCTAGATCACTACGAAAATCCTCGCAACGTTGGCAAGTTGGATGATAAATCCAGCAATGTGGGTACAGGCATGGTGGGTGCCCCCGCCTGTGGCGACGTCATGCGTCTACAAATTCAGGTTGATGATAATGGCGTTATTGAAGATGCCAAGTTTAAAACCTATGGCTGTGGATCGGCAATTGCCTCCAGCTCTCTGCTCACTGAGTGGGTCAAGGGTAAGTCGCTTGACCAAGCCTCAGAGATCAAAAATACTGAGATTGCTGAAGAGCTGGCATTGCCGCCGGTAAAAATT
>JBALVP010000128.1:0-4531 GCA_036961395.1 Porticoccus sp. | reverse complement strand
GGGTCACGCCGGCCAGTGCAGGACGCCCCAGAAAAGGCAATTAATCGTGGTCTGTCCCCGATTTTTCCCTGTCCCCGATTTTTGCCCGATTTTTTCCCCTGCGGCGCTGGAAATCGACAGTACATTGAGGACAGCACCGATTTAATAAGCGGTTGGATTTTTTTCATGCTCTGCAATACTCACTGAAAGCTCGCTCTCTTCAGATTCTTCACCTTCGCTGAGCGAATCTATAATCTCGCTGGCAAACTCTGGCTGAGCTTCGGTAACTGCGCCACCAATATCCATTGAATATTCGGGAGCAACTTCGGCTAACCTTGAGGTGATTTCGACCACTTCCAGGCCGAGTTCATCGCCTTCTTTACTTTCGTCACCTTCAGTCAATCCCTCTGCATATGCAGTGGCAACTGAAGTAGCGGAATCATGCATTGCATCGACTACGGTGACGGCCAATTCTAGCGATTGCTCAGGTACTATTTCAGATATTTGTGAGTAAAGATCAATGACGTCTTGCTCTGTGTTGTCCTCACTTCTATCGGCATGACGTACGTTATCGTGCTCTTCAGACAACACATTGGCATAATGATCGACAACATCTACTGCAGATTCAGGTTCTATTTCAACCACAATTTTTGCCATATCTAAACGTGCTTCTGGCACATTATCGCCAATGGCTTGCGCAACACTGGCAAGTTTTTCAGGCTCTAATTCAGCCAACAAACGCATTACTTCGTAAGCAACTTCAGGTTGCGCCGCAACAATGGCCAAGGTAAATTCCGTTACCTTCTCGGGCACTGAGTTTAATAAAGCTTTATAGAGTGCTTGAACATTTATACCGTCGACCACAGCAATAGCGCCGATAAATTCCGAGCTTTTTCCTGATGCAGAAGTTGCTATTGCCTGCGCCATTTCCACAGCCATAGCTGGTTGCGTATCGGCTATTTGTGACGCGAACAAGGCAACATCGCTCAATGGGTACTCCGGTTCAATGTATTCGGTTCGTGGGTCAAGATCGGTGAGTGTCGCCAGTGCCGCGCTCTGCATAACGAAATTTTCTTGCTGGTTCGTAGGTAATGTTTTAACCAATATGATGCTGCGAATAACAAATAGAATCAGCACGGCTTGAATAACAGCCAAATACCAAAATAAGCTGGACTCACCAAATATACCCATAAAAAGTGATGTTGAATAAGGGCCTAAAATGCCACCGGCAGAAAAGACTAAAATCAAACTGCCCATGGCACTGACAATTTCCCTTTGCTTCACTCGTTCTAAAGCCTCAGAAATACTCAACGGGTAAGTACAAGCAATAATTCCACAAGTGATTCCAGTCGCTGCAAACATAGCGACAAGAGAATGTTGGTTCGCTAGAAAACTGATGGAAAGCCCAGTAAGAACTGAAATACTTAGAAGTGAAAGCAAGACTGTTCGTCTATCAAACCTATCTGAAATATAGCCGACGGGAAACTGCAAAACAAACCCGCCTAAAATAGCGGTGCCCATGAATAACGATAATTGGAAATCAGCGATATCATAATACGCAGCCATTATCGGTAGCATGTTAAAAGCCGACGAATAGATAATGCCTGAAACAAAAATACTAATTACACCCAAGGGTGAAGTTTTCATCAGCGCAACGAGTGACATAGATACAACATCGTTCAAAATAGGACCGCTTGAACGACTAAACACAACCGGTATCACGGCAGCACTTAGCAAAATGCCAGCAATTATAAAAAGTAACGTGGACTGAGGGTCGGCCAAACCAATAAAAAACTGCCCAAAAAACATCGCAACCAAGATAATTGCTTGGTATAGAGCTAGGACCTTTCCGCGATTTTCTTTACTAGAGCTTTCAGTTAACCAGCTTTCTGTTGCCGTAAAGGCACAAGCATTACAAAAGCCGATGACAATACGCATAACGCCCCAAAGTAGTGTGTCTGTATATAGGCCACAAACAAGAATGCTGACCGATGCTAAAGCTAGACAGCCGGCAAACATTCGAATATGCCCAGCCCGAATAATGAGGTATTTAGCGTACAAGCCGCCCAGCAACATGCCGACAAAATAGAGTGACAATACAAGGCCGATTACATCCGCGCTTAATGCGTCTAAGCCCATTCTTACCGGCAATAATATATTTATGAGCCCATTGCCAAGCATCATAATAAAGCCACTCAATAAGAGCGGTACAAGCGGTAACAACGATGATCGCAATGAAGAATCACCAGCAAGGTGTTGGTTAGCTGCTGAGGTCATAAAAAAACAAATCCAATTAGGCTTATTTTGCTCAGCCATCGAGATGCCGAAGAACTACTGGTCGAATGCGGCATCACTGTATCTCAAGAAGCGATCCGTCTCTGGTATCCAAAGCACTCGCTGCGCTCATGGGGCAGGGCGGTTGCCTGAGGCGAGAGGTTCAGTTACTCAGGTCTCGAGAAGTTAAGTTGTCGGAACCTGCCTTGTCAGTATCAAAATAGCTCATACTTTGCTCTCTCCTGCTACATATTTACTTGTCTGCCAATTCGGCCGCATCACGAGCGAACATCTCTTCCAGTTCGCGCGCGGACTCCTTGGCCAGATCGCGCATTTTCTCTTCGTCGTTATGCATACTATGATGTTCATCCAATCGACGCTGGTCGTGCTCCAGGAACCGCGTCGTCGTTTCGCGGGCCTGATCCACGTCAAGCCCCAGGTCTATCAATACTTCCCGACCCAGGTCCGCTGCTGAAAGCAGTGTTTCACGTTGAATAACCTGTACACCGAGATCCATCAACCGGTAAGCATGTTTGCGGTTGCGGGCCCGCGCATAAATTCGCAGCGCTGGAAAGTGCTCACGTACTTTAGTTGCCGTGCTCACTGAGGTCTCAACATCATCGATTGCCAGCACCAGTATGCGTGCCTCGGCAGCGCCAGCAGCCTCTAGTAGATCGATACGGCCACCATCACCGTAGTAAATTTCATTGCCATACTGGCGCAGGAAGTCTACGTGCTGGTGACTTGCGTCTAATGCCGTGAAGCGAATTTTGCGCGCCGTGAGTATGCGACCGACCACCTGCCCGAAACGACCAAAGCCGATGATTAAGACAGGAGTGTGTTCGTCGTCGATTGTGTCAAATTCCGGTGACGTTTCCTCCGCTTGTCTTGCGAACCGGTCATGCGCCAGAAACAAAAGCGGCGTGACTGCCATGGAAAGGGATACCGCAAGTACATGTAACTCCACCTCGTCAGCAGACATGATGCCGGCGGCGAGGGCTACTCCAAACAGGACGAATGCAAATTCTCCACCCTGTGACAGAGCGATACCCAGCTTGGTGGCCTGCGAGTGTTGCAAGCCATTGTAGCGTGCGAGGGCATATAATACTGCGAACTTGATCACGACGATGCCGGCGATAACCAGTATTACTTGCGACGTATCGGAGATCAGCAACCCCAGGTTCAGCGACATGCCCACCGCAATAAAAAACAGCCCCAGCAGTAATCCCTTGAAGGGTTCAATATCGGCCTCCAGCTGGTGTCGAAATTCAGAATCAGCCAGTAGCACCCCCGCCATAAACGCCCCCAGGGCCATGGACAGTCCGGCCGCCTCCAACAGAAATGCTGTGCCGAAAGCGATCAGCAACGCCGTTGCAGTAAGCATTTCGCGAACCTGACTGCGCGCCGCTGCACGTAGAACCCAGCGCAGGACATAACGCCCGGCAAGTACTACAGACAGCAATACGCCAAGGGTGATGCCGGCTCGGTAGGCCGAAAAAGACTGCTCTTCGCCCCCGGATCCCAGTAACGGTAACAGCGCCAGCAGAGGTACAACAGCGAGATCCTGGAACAACAGGGTGGCAAAGGCAGAACGCCCCCAGCGGGCCGTCAATTCGCCACGTTCGGCTATCAATTGCAGGGCGAACGCCGTCGACGACAGAGCCAGTACCAGACCGATGACGACGGCCTTGGCCAACGAATCGACGGTCAACAGGGCGAAGCCTGCCAGAGCGATGGATGAGAGGAAAACCTGGCTGGCACCAAAGCCAAAAATGGCTTTGCGTAATGCCCACAACCGTGAAGGGCGCAACTCGAGACCAATGACAAAAAGCAGCAAGACAACACCGAGTTCAGCTACATGCAACACGTCATCCACCTGGGCGATCACACCCAGGCCCCATGGCCCCATGATGACCCCGGCGGCAAGGTAGCCAATTACCGCACCCAATCCGAATCGGGCTGACAGTGGCACCATGATCACGGCTGCAAGCAGCAGTAACATTAGTTGTTCAAAGCCAAGCATTTCGTTTCCTTGTCAAGTGTCCGGGATGCTTCATAAGCAATACAAAAACACATTAAAACTCACGTGGCTGTCCAATGGTGTTGGCAGTTGTATGACTCGTCAGGGTACTGCCAAGTGACTATGCTTGCCGTCAAGTGTTTAGGCAAGTTTTTCGTTTCAATGAACGTCATTTGGGGACAGACCACAATTTTGAACACCAGGCTATTTGATTGTCCCATTGAGGAAAGCGTACTTATACGACAACGCGACGCGACA
>JBALVP010000127.1:0-4571 GCA_036961395.1 Porticoccus sp. | reverse complement strand
TCAGAAGAACCGCATTAGGCTTAAAGCATCGAAGGGATTCGGCGTTGATCAAATGGCGAGTAACATCCAGTGCCGGAACGTGGAGTGTAATAAAATCCGAGACAGCCAAGAGGCTTTGCAAATTATCCATTTTCTCTACACTGCTGGACAGCCGCCAAGCTGCTTCAACGGAGATAGCCGGATCGTAGCCCGCAACATTCATACCGAGTTCCAGTGCCATATTTGCCACTAAGGAGCCAATCGCACCAAGTCCAACGACACCCAGTGTCTTACCAGCCACTTCACATCCAGCAAACTGCTTTTTCTGCTTCTCCAGCAACTTGGACATCTCTCCGCCATCCTTGATCTCACCGAGACCCTGAACATAGCTCATACCACCAAAGATATCTCGCGATGATAAAAATAAAGCAGAGGCAATTAACTCTTTTACTGCATTAGCATTGGCACCTGGCGTATTAAAAACGACGACACCTTTCTTTGTATAGTCACTGATGGGGATGTTATTTGTCCCTGCACCGGCACGAGCGACAGCCTTGACGCTACCCGGGATTTCCTCATCGTGCAGTTTTTGGCTGCGCAATAAAAAGGCATCTGGTTCAGTAAACTCACTGGCTATTTCATACTGCTCATGGGGAAAGCAATCTAACCCCTTCGAAGATATTTGATTGTATGTACGAATTTTAAACATGGTCTTTTCTCATTCTAATTCGGTGGCAGTTTATTCAGATACCTGGCCAGATACTTCACCATAGGCCCATTCAACCCAAAGCATCAACGCTTCAATGTCAGCAACTTCAACGGTAGCACCACCCCAGATACGCAAACCGGCAGGGGCATCCCTGTAGGCACCTATATCAAAAGCAATACCCTCTCTATCCAGCAACTTGACGATCTGTTTCACTTGATCGGCATTCAGGTCAAGACTCAGACAAATACTGGTATTCGACAGTGTCTCAGGGTCTTCAGCCAGGAAACTAATCCAGTCACGCTCAGCAACAAACTGTTTGACCGCATTCAAGTTAGATTCAGACTTGGCAATAACAGCATCGGTACCACCTAAGGATTTTACCCACTCAAGTGCATCAAGATAGTCAGCAACACAAAGCATCGAGGGCGTATTAATCGTCGCGCCCTTGAAGATACCCTCTATTAGCTTACCGCCTTTTGTCAGGCGAAATATTTTCGGTAACGGCCAAGGTGGCGTATAGCTTTCTAACCGTTCAACCGCCCGTGGACTTAGGATCAACATACCGTGAGCACCTTCACCACCCAACACCTTCTGCCAACTAAAGGTTACTACATCCAATTTTTCCCAAGGCATGTTCATGGCAAATACAGCAGAAGTGGCATCACAAATAGTCAATCCCTGGCGGTCTGTACTGATCCAATCACCATTGGGTACTTTCACTCCAGAGGTGGTGCCGCTCCAGGTAAAAACAATATCGTGATCAGAATTAGCTTGGTTCAAATCCGGCAACTTTCCGTAATCCGCACCGTAGTCATTGATATCCTCGAGTTTGAGCTGCTTGATAATATCGGATAACCAGCCTTGACCAAAAGATTCCCAAGAAAATACATCTACTGGACGAGGGCCAAGGAGAGACCATAAAGCCATCTCCACAGCACCCGTATCAGAGGCGGGAACAACGCCAACACGATAACCTTCGGGCAAACCTAAAAGCTCGGCTGTTTCTGTGCAGGCCCGCTCCAAAGCGACTTTACCAACAGTGGCACGATGGGATCGACCTAGTGTAGAGAGATCAAGTGCTGAGACGTCGTAACCGGGACGCTTGCTACAAGGTCCTGAAGAAAAATTGGGGTTAGCCGGCTTTTGTGTCGGTTTCATAGTTTATTGCCTGGGTGGTATGTCAAGATGCGCGCAATTTTAATCGTGATTACCACAAGAGCAAAGCAGTTAGATCGAATATCCGTGCTTTTTCAGCAATTTTTTGGTGATTATTGCGTTCTTTCCATAGATGGAAAGCTTGGAGAGGAGCAGGGGCCCACCCCCTCTGCTCCCGAATCGATTTTCTATTGCGCTAGGGCACGCTCCTTTTGAATCAAAAAGTCAGCCACTTTCAACATGGCATCATTACCACCAGCACTTCGACCAGAGACACGGTATTTCCCGTTAACAATGACTTCTGGGGTACCCTGTGTACGGTATCGGGCCTGCTTTTTCATAGCCAGATCAACAGCCATTTCAATACCCTTGGAATTAAACACTTTGGTAAAACGCTCAAGAGACACACCATTTTCAACAAAAATCTTGGCAATTTCTTCTTGATTTTCAAGCTTTTGTTTTTTCAGATTCATTGCCTCAAACATTGCGGCATGCAGCTTATCCAAGACCTTTAGAGCCTTGGCAGTATAATAAGCCTTGGCATGAAGTCCCATCGTTGCATGCCAAACAGCAGGTACCCGCTGAAAACTCACGTCATCCGGCAATGCTCGAGACCAAGGGTTAATATTTGACTCAAAAGAGTAGCAATGACTACAACCGTACCAAAACACTTCTACAACTTCGATTCTAGCGGGATCGCTGGTAGAAACGACTTCAGGGAGCATCTCATAGTGAACACCCTCTTTATACTGTGCTTCAGTCTCTGCCTGACAAGCTACTAAAGGTGCCAATACAATGGCAAACAATAGCTGTGATAACAATTTACGCATCAATACATCCCTTAAGTTTAATTTGACCTTCTCTAAATAGACCCCAACGATCTCACAGGTTCCCTAAAATACAAACATAAAAAAAGCGGCCATTAGCCGCTTTTTTTAACCAAACAGATTACTTCAGTCCGGCAATATAGTTGGCAACCGCATCAATTTCCACATCGCTCATTTGAGCGGCAACACCACGCATTATCCGAACATCATCATTGTTTCTGGCGGCAGGATTTTCAGCATCGTGGGCACCTGTTCGAAATGCACGTAACTGCTTAGCTGTATACTGAGAAAATTGACCACCAAGTGCAGGATAACCCGCCGGAGCATTGCCCTGCCCCGCTGGAGAATGACAACCGGTACAAGCGGGAACACCCGTCGCCATATTGCCACCACGGAAGAGTTGCTCACCCCTAGCCAGATTTTCTTCCTTGGCACCAGACATCTGTATAGTCTTGGAGGCAAAGTAAGCAGAGATATCTGCTAAATCCTGATCAGAGAACGCATTTAACATTCCTGTCATCTCTGCGACAGGACGCTTGCCAGACTTAATATCCTGAAGCTGCTTGATGAGATATTTTTCACCTTGGCCAGCTAATTTAGGGAAGTTAGACACCATACTGTTGCCGTCCGCCCCGTGACAACCTGCACACATGGCTGTTTTACCCTGCCCAGCCTCAGCATCACCGCCCGCAAAGGCGAAGGAAGATGCCAGGGTAATACCCAGCATGGCAGCAAATCCTAGAATCATTGTTTTCATTTGTTAATCCGCTCTCTGCATTCCGCTACAATATAAGAAAAATCGTATTGCCTTCTAAAAAGCTGGGGCATTATATACCAACTCCCTCCTGATCTTAATAGGCGAAAATCAGGTTATCAGAATAAGGTCTTCCATGTCAGATGACATTTTCTTTAATCAGGCCACATACCTGATCAGTGCACCAACGATCAAACAATGCCCGGATGATACCGGTAGGGAAGTGGCTTTTGCTGGCCGCTCAAATGCAGGAAAATCCAGTGCCATTAATACACTGACAAATAATTCAAAATTGGCTCGAACCAGCAAAACGCCGGGGCGAACCCAACTGCTTAACTTCTTCGCCCTCTCCGAAGATCGTCGCTTGGTTGACCTACCAGGCTATGGCTTTGCCAAGGTGCCCAAAGCCATGAAGCAGGCATGGGATAGAAACCTTGCCTGCTACTTACAAGAACGCCAGTCTCTCTTTGGCCTGGTGATGCTAATGGATATACGTCACCCTCTTCAAGAGTACGACTGGCAGATGATCCGCTGGGCTTCTCAGGCTGGCATGCCTGTTCATCTACTACTAACCAAAGCCGATAAATTGAAAAATGGCCCCGCTAAAAGTGTGCTACTTGGCGTTCAACGTGAACTGGCCAAAGAGGGGTTTATTGACAATATATCGATCCAAACCTTTTCATCTCTGAAAAAAGCAGGGCTAGAAGAGCTGAAGGAAACGCTCAATATCTGGTTCAAAGCGGAGGCATGATTGCCTTCACTCAACAAAACCAGCTCGACGGCCTGAAAGCAACACGTACCACTACCCTCTGCCTAGCCAAAAAAAAGCCCTAACTTAATACAGTTAGGGCCTACTTTGCTGTTACTTGGGGAGAAATATCAAGCAAGATGCTAATTTGGGGAGAAGTAGTAACATTGCCTGAGTAAGATTAGTCTCCCCGCTTGAAGAAAAGTTCCCCCCTGATTAAAAATTTTTTCCATTTATCTCATCCAGAAACAAAAAAGCCCTAACTGGGGAGGGTTAGGGCCTGCTTTGCTTGGGGAAGCATCAAGCGTTGCGTCTAGCTTGGGGAGAAGATAGCAATATCGCTTGTGGATAGTTAGGCCACTCTATGTGTAAAAAGTTCCCATTATCTAAAAAATTCTT
>JBALVP010000126.1:0-4622 GCA_036961395.1 Porticoccus sp. | reverse complement strand
GGTTCTAAACATCAATTGATTTATATAGTTTACGTTACTTTCTTCGGGCTATGGACTGAAAGGTGACTGTTGGTTTGATTCAGTAGTATGATTTCAAGGTGTAATAATTACGATTCCAAGTCTCCATCTAATTAAGATGACAGTGAATTAAAAGGGTTAAAGCCCTTTTCACTCTGTTTTTCCGGTACAAAACAGAAGACATAACAACAAAGACCGTCGAAATAGCTCGACTAAGGACTATCAATGATAATTTGTGGTGTTGAACTATCGGCCAACGATGCCGTTGTGTGTTTACTTCATTTAGAAAACAAACAATTCAATTTACCCGATTGCAGGGTGCGAAAACTGACATTACCGAAAGAGCACACCCGAGAAGACCTCCAGAAATTTCAATTTTCATTTGCCAAATTGATGAGCGACTACCGGGTCGATAGGGTTGCCATAAAAGAGCGTATGACCAAGGGGAAATTCGCTGGTGGAGCAATCAGCTTTAAGCTGGAGTCTGCCATTCAACTCATTGCGGATATAGATGTAACCCTACTTTCGTCAACACAGATTAAATCTGCTCTGTCGGAAAATCCGCTACCTATCCAATTTCCTGACACTGGATTAAAAGTGTTTCAGGAAGCTGCGTTCAAAGTAGCCTATGCCGCGCACAGGTTGAACAGGTAAAAAAGGGGGCAGTCTAATCTTAAACCTGCCCCTAAAATCTACCCCTCATACCCTCCTTCTATATCCCCTGCTTTTTTTATCCCAAAACAATCCAAGCTTTGCCTGCAACTAGGCTATACCTACATTTACTATTAAAGAGAGAGTCACAAAAAAGGGTAAAACCATGAGTATTTCAACGCATGTTGCCAGCTTTCTGGATGAACAAAACATCAAATACGATACGCTCAACCACCCCCATGCCAGCACTTCGACTGATGTGGCCTTGGCAGCCCATATCCTACCTAAGGCGATAGCGAAAGCCGTTGTATTGAAGGATCACGATAACCGCCATCTTATGGCGATTCTGCCAGCAGACCATAAACTCAGTTTGCACAAACTGAACGACAAACTGGATATGGACTTGCATTTAGTGGAGGAAGAGCGGGTGCAACAGATGTTCAGTGATTGCGATCCTGGCGCGGTGCCAGCGATTGGCCAAGCCTATCACATGAATTCTATTTATGATGAGGCTCTGGATCAGCTGGATGATGTCTATTTTGAAGCGGGGGATCATGAAACATTGATTCACCTGAGCAAAGCACAGTTTGGAAAGTTGATGAGCAATACCAAACACAGCCAGTTTAGCAGCGAGACTTATTATTAATTGCCTTGCTCTATTCAGGTTTGGGCTTATTTTGTGGAGTGTTTCACCTGATGTCGGTGAAGGATTATTTTGTGTCTGTGTAAAGTCGTGCAAAGGTGGTAGTGGACAGTGATGAATGGATCAAATGTTAACCCGCATCCCAACCACACTGCTTACTTGAATTCGTAACACTCAACCCCTCACTTCTCAATCTCTCACTTCTCAACCTGACGCTACGCAGCGTCAACCACGAACTCATACTCGCCACCACGTAGGGCACACAATAGGTCAGTGATATTTTTATATAGCTCAGTTTATCGCCTGAGAATATCACATCACCCTGGTTGATCAGGTTTAATAATGTCCCGACCACCAGAGTAATAATGAAAAAGTGCTTTTGCAGAAAAAAATTCACTAGGCCGTCGCACGCTGACCAAACAATAATTTTTTTCCTTCCTCGGTGACGGCTGGGCGATTAGACCAGGGTTCTGCTTTTTTATAGGCAGAGACCACTGCGGGGCGCTCGGCCATGACTGCAATCCATCGTGCCAGATTGGGAAAGTTTTCCAGTTTCTGTTGCTGCGATTTATGTAGTACCACCCAAGGGTAGATTGCCATATCCGCAATGGAATAATCACCGGCGACCCATTCATTCCCTGCAAGCTGCTTATCGAGCACACCGTAAAGCCGATTAGTCTCATTGACATAGCGATCCATAGCATAGGGAATACGCTCGGGCGCATACTGTACAAAGTGGTGATTTTGTCCGGCCATCGGCCCTAAACCGCCCATTTGCCACATTAACCATTCATGCACAGTTTTACTTGCGCGGATTTCTTGTGGTAAAAATCGGCCGTATTTTTCTGCCAGGTAAATCAAAATGGCACCGGACTCAAATACGGTGAGTGGCTCTCCACCATCCACTGGTGCATGATCGATAATCGCCGGCATTCGATTGTTGGGGGAGATGGCCAGAAATTCTGGTTTGAATTGGTCTCCAGCACTAATGTCTACCGGTTTGATGGTGTAATCAAGACCAGCTTCCTCCAGAAATATGCTGATTTTGTAACCATTGGGTGTTGGCCAAAAATAAAGGTCTATCATTGTGAAGTTACCTCCTTGGGCAAGTATTTACTGCTTTTAATCAAAACTATAGGCTTGGTTAACAGCCGAACCCTATGCAGCAACATAATTTTGTGGAAACATCGCTCGGTTCGTTTCCTCATCCACCTCTGTTTTAAACTCGATACCCTTGCCCACCTCTCTCGCGCGAGCTGCGGCGGGACGGGCATCAATCTTCTCAAACCAGCGTTTCAAATTAGGATATGGATTTAAGCCTTCTTCCCCCAATATAAAGCTGGCCTTGCCAATCCAGCCCCAGGCGGATATATCAACAATCGTCAAAGTGCCACCTACTATGTAGTCGCGACCTTCGAGCTGTTGATCCAATACCTGATAGTGCCGTTGTACTTCGCGGAGATAGCGGTTGATGGCGTAATCCAGTTTTTCAGGTGCCATATGTTTGAAATGTACTGCTTGCCCGGAATAGGGGCCAATGCCAGTACCAACAAACATCAGCCATGAAAGCAGATCTGCTCGATTTTCTGGCGCGCCCCCCAACTGCCCGGTTTTCTCCGACAAATACAAAAGGATGGCATTGGAATCAAACACCCGTACGCCATTATCTTCGATGGCCGGAGCCTTAGCATTCGGGTTAATCGCAACATAGTCCGGCGAGTGCTGTTCGCCCTTAAAGATGTCCACAGGAATTAACTCGTAAGGAAGCCCGGTTTCTTCCAGGAAGAGTGCAACTTTCATGGGGTTGGGTGCACCGTGGAAATAAAATTTTAACATTCTCTGCTCCAGTTTTTTCTCAGTACGTTGACGGCCTGACTTTCCACAAATATCCATAGACTGTTGATAGATAGCGGAAACACTTTGGTGATTGAGCAGTGTAAAATGCGAACGCCTCAATCCTGAACCGATTAGTTCAGCAATATTGAACCGATTGGTTTAAGATGTCAACATTCTATTTATTAACGTGAGAGAAGCCCTGCCATGAGTGGACGCAAGCAGTTCAATGAGGACTATGCTCTGGATGCCGCTATGAAAGTATTCTGGCATCAGGGTTATGAAGCGACATCACTGTCAGACCTTGAAGCTGCAACTGGACTTAATAAATCCAGTATTTACAACACCTTCCAAAGTAAGGAGATTTTATTTAACCACTGCCTGGAGCGCTTCATAGAAGAGTATGGCAAAGAGGCAATAGCCAGGCTTGATCACCCTGATTTCAAAACTGCAATAACTGGTTTTTTTGATCAACTGTTTAAAGCCTACGACAACCCGGATTTACCTACAGGCTGCCTCGCAACTATGGCGACCATGGAGGTGGGAGGTGCTGACAACCGAGCATCAGACCTAGTCATTGAACTAATGGAAAGGATGCGCACCCGTTTTGAGCAGCGCTGTAAACAAGCTGTTAACGATAGGCAGCTCGAGGCCAACAGTGACTGCGCGGCATTGGCCGCAATGATCCTCTCAATGACAAGGGGTATCGCCGTACTAAACCGAGGTTACGGTGATATGGATATTGCACGACAGGCCATTAAAGGTATGCTCAGCGGGGTATTACAAAACTAATCTTGATCTATGAAGGTAGACCAATATTAACCACCCGTCATATTCATTAACCTTACAACCTGTGGTTTATCGCCATCATAAAAGTAATGTCGCTCTGGCTTGTGGGCCATGGCTTCCACGATGGTGGTTTTAAGGATGTCCATATCTCCTAGGTAGCGACGCATCACTGCTTTTAGGCCTACAGAGTTATCATTACCTAGGCAAAGTAGTCACCGCCCTATCACCACTAGAGAGGTCAGAACCCTTTCTTATGAAATTTTATTTATCACTAATGCTATAACAGCGATATTTAAGTTCTGTATATTCATCAACACCAAAGTGTGAACCTTCACGACCCATACCGCTGGCTTTGATACCACCAAAGGGGGCTACCGCGGTTGAGATAAGGCCAGTATTAATGCCGACCATACCGTATTCCAGAGCTTCCGAGACACGGGTAATCACATTGATATTATTGGAGAATAAATAGGCCGCCAATCCAAATTCAGTATTGTTTGCCTGCGTAACCACTTGCTCTTCACTCTCGAAACTAAACAAGGGTGCCAAAGGTCCAAACGTTTCTTGTTTGGCACACAACATATCTTCGCTGGCATTAATTAACACCGTTGGCTCAAACCATGTTCCACCGAGTGCGTGTCGCTTGCCACCAATGATGACTTGGCCACCTTTTGTTAGGCCATCGGCC
>JBALVP010000125.1:0-4689 GCA_036961395.1 Porticoccus sp. | reverse complement strand
GCACTTTGATGATGATTATATTCGGGCGCTTGAATACGGGTTGCCACCGACAGCAGGGGAAGGCATTGGTATTGACCGTTTAGTGATGCTGTTGACAGATTCTCCGTCCATAAGAGATGTATTATTATTTCCCCACATGAGGCCTGAATAGGTGGCTTTAGGATATTAGTAGGAACGCAAGAAGTTGAGGAGTAGTTAGGATGGAACCAAAAACTTCATTAGGCTGGCTGAATAAAATCAGTCATATTCCACTTGATGCCGGCGCTGAGGAAGAGGCTCGCCATCAAGATGTCATTATCGCTATTTTGATGCTCACCGGGTCAGTGGTTATTACGGGTTTATCAATATGGGATTTACTGGTGGGCATGGGACCAGCCTGGATTAACCTGATCACCCTTGCTGTTGGGTTACTTGCCACTGTGGTTTATCTGGTATTGCTGAGAAGTGGCAAAACCAGTTTGCTAATGACGCTGGTATTGATGATTTTTTTACACTTTTTCTGGCTGATCACTGGTGATGTAGAGTGGGCCGGAATGCTTTGGTGTCTGGTCATGCTGCCACTTTTCTTCCATCTTCTGGGGCATAGGAAAGGCAGTAAATTAGTTTCCATCATTATCCTCATGAGTGCCATTGTCTTGTTGTGGCCTAATGCCAAGTACCTGTATGCCAGTTATTCTTTGGATATGCGCTATCGCTTTTTATTGGCTTATCTGGTGTTGGCGTGGATTTCATTTATGGTGGAGTACGTGCGCTACCAGACTCGGCAGCGTTTTCAGGAGGCTCGAGAAAATCTCAACCATCAGGCGCGGACTGATGAGTTAACAGGCTTGGCCAACCGTCGTGGATTTAAAGAGTACCTGGGTGAATCTGAGCAGCGCCGAGAATCAGGTAAAGGGTTGTTTGCGGTGATTATTGGTGACCTAGATAACTTCAAACAAATCAATGATGAATATGGCCATGACGTGGGTGATTTTGTACTCCAAGAGATTGGACACACCCTAAAAAAACTGGTTAGGACTGAGGACTTGGTGGTTCGCTGGGGTGGAGAGGAGTTTTTGATTTTAATGGCGGACACTGACCTGAAAGGTGCTGAGGTGTTAGCTGAGAAGATTCGCCAGGACATTGCTTCCACCAGCGTGGCTGTTGAAGGTGGTCAGGTTGCTGTCACCATGAGTCTTGGGGTTGATGCTCAGAAACCCCAAGGTGATCTGTATTTTACTCTTGGCTCGGCAGATAGGGCCATGTATGAAGCCAAGCGAAGAGGTCGGGATTGTGTTGTTGCCGCTGAAGTAGATGGTGGGTTTGGTGAGGATCAAACGATTCCAGAGAGCTCCGCTCCTGCACTGTAGGCTAGGTCGTACTTTCAGAAAAAAGCCGCTATCGAAGGCACACGATAGCGGCTTTTTTCTGTCTGGATTTCGCCAATAAAACTTACAACTGACGGATACTTTGTTGTTGTAGAGCCAATTTTTTCAAGGTTGTTTCCAGATCACTCATTTTTGTTCTTTCCTTGGCAACAACTTCTTCGGGCGCTTTACTGACAAACTTTTCATTACTGAGTTTGCCTTGTACTTGTTGGTATTCCTTTTGTATTTTTTCCACTTCCTTGTTGAGTCGAGCAAGCTCAGCATCTTTATCAATAAGGCCGGCCATTGGTACCAGAATTTCCATGTCACCCACCAATGCCGTGGCAGACATGGGGGCTTCTTCACCTTGGTTGAGCCATGTGATGGTCTCAAGGTGGGCCAGTTTAGCCAGGAATTGACGGTTGGCATTTAGCCGTGTCTGGTCCTCATGACTACCGTTGGTTAAATAAACGGGCAGTGGTTTAGCGGGAGAGATATTCATTTCGCCACGGATGTTGCGAATACCAATAATGACACTTTTTAGCCATTCAATATCAGCAGTGGCTGATTCATCAATGAGGTTTTGATCGGCTTCTGGATAGGGCTGAAGCATGATGGTGTCACCCTCAACACCTGCGAGGGTGTTTACTTGCTGCCAGATTTCCTCAGTAATAAACGGAATCAGTGGGTGTGCCATCCGCAAAGTGGCTTCCAGAACTCGAATCAGAGTGCGGCGTGTTCCTTTTTGGAGTGCAGGTGAGGCATTTTCATCCCACAGAACCGGTTTGGACAGTTCCAGATACCAGCCACAGTATTCATTCCAGATAAATTCATAGATGGCCTGAGATGCCAAGTCAAAGCGGTAGTTGCCGATGGCCTCGGCAACAGCGTTCTCAGTATGCTGAAGGCGACTGATAATCCAGCGGTCTGCGAGACTTAGCTCGTAGTCCTGACTGCCATCCTGGCCACAATCATGTTCTTCCGTATTCATCAGCACATAACGCGCTGCATTCCAGATTTTATTACAGAAATTACGGAAGCCCTCGATACGGCCGACATCGAAATTAATGTCACGACCGGTGGATGCCAGTGAGTAATAGGTATAACGCAGGGCGTCGGTGCCATAGGGTTCAATACCCTCGGCAAATTCTTTACGAGTTTGTTTCTCAATTTTTGCAGCATCTTTTGGGCGCATCAGTCCAGCGGTGCGTTTTTTCACCAGAGACTCAAGGTCGATACCGTCAATGAGGTCAATAGGATCCAGCACATTGCCTTTGGATTTTGACATTTTCTGGCCGTGGCTATCTCGCACTAAGCCGTGGACGTAGACAGTCTTGAACGGTACCTCATTCATAAAGTACAGGGTCATCATTATCATCCGGGCAACCCAGAAGAAGATAATGTCGAACCCGGTTACCAGTACATTGGTGGGGTGAAAAGTCTTCAGGAGTTCAGTGATGTTTGGGTTGTTATCAGTATTTGGCCAGCCCAGTGTTCCAAATGTCCAAAGGCCGGAGGAGAACCAGGTATCCAGTACATCGTTATCCTGTTTCAGGTTGATATCGCCCAGATCATGTTTTTCACGGACGTCTTGCTCCGAAGGCCCCACATAAACATTGCCCTGATCGTCATACCACGCGGGTATACGGTGGCCCCACCACAGTTGACGGGAAATACACCAATCCTGAATATCGCGCATCCAGGAGAAGTACATATTCTCATACTGCTTGGGTACAAATTCGATGCTGCCATCTTCTACTGCCGCAATCGCCTTTTCGGCCATTGGTGCTGTTTTTACGTACCATTGGTCCGTCAGGTAGGGTTCGATAACAACACCGGAGCGGTCTCCGCGAGGTACTTTTAGTTTATGGTCATCGATTTTGTCCAATAGGCCCAGTTCATCGAGGTCGGCTACAATCAACTTGCGAGCCTCAAAGCGATCCATGCCTTGATAACGTTCAGGGGCCTGAGTATTCATTTGGGCATCATCATTGAACAGGTTGATCAGCGGTAAATCGTGTCGCTGACCCATGTCATAGTCATTGAAATCGTGGGCGGGGGTAATTTTTACGCAGCCAGTACCAAATTCACGATCTACATAGTCATCGGCAATAATTGGGATTTCCCGGTTGGCCAATGGCAGGGTAATTGTTTTGCCAATCAGGTGTTGGTAGCGTTCGTCATCAGGATGAACAGCGACGGCGGTATCGCCAAGCATGGTCTCCGGGCGGGTAGTGGCAACAATTAAGTGTCCGCTGTCATCAGTTAGGGGGTATTTGAAATGCCAGAGAAAGCCATTTTCCTCTTCTGAAATAACCTCCAAATCGGAAATAGCGGTGTGCAATTTTGGGTCCCAGTTGACCAGTCGCGTACCACGGTAAATTAAGTCATCGTTGTAGAGGCGAATAAAGGCTTCCTGGACTGCAGAAGAGAACCCATCATCCATCGTGAAGCGTTCACGAGACCAATCAGGAGAAGCACCCAGTCGCCTAAGTTGTTGGGTGATCGTGCCGCCGGACTGATGTTTCCATTCCCAGACCTTTTCGATAAATTTTTCCCGGCCGAGATCATGACGAGAGATACCATCAGCTTCTAATAAGCGCTCTACGACCATCTGTGTAGCAATACCTGCGTGATCGGTGCCCACTTGCCAGAGGGTGTTGTTGCCCTTCATGCGATGGTAGCGGATCAGCCCATCCATGATGGCTTCTTGAAAACCATGTCCCATGTGCAGACTGCCAGTGACATTTGGCGGGGGGATCGTAATGCAGTAAGGGTCGGCATCCGGGTTATTGGCCGGCTTGAAATAGCCTTGCTCTTCCCAAGTCTGGTACCACTGGGTTTCAATGTCTTGTGGACGGTAGGTCTTTTCCATGTTCGCTCGTTTGATTATCGGCAACGGTGTCTGCTGTGCCATCAGTTCTAGACTGGTCGTGCACGCGACAGATAAGGGCGGGAATTATAATGGGCTAGTCAGTCTTCGTCGATGGAGTTGTTCGCGGATGATGGTTTTTCGAGGCTGAATACTGGGTCTTAAGGTTACTATGATTAAATTCGCTACGATTCAGGTCACTATGGATTCAGGTCACTATGGTTCAAGTCACTATGATTAAGATCCACTATGATCAAAATCTGCCTTGTCAAAAAGGTGGGTTTGATTAGGTGCCGATCTCGAAGTAGAGGATTCCATAGTGGAGGGTACTGGTGTGGGATGCACGGGAGAAACAGGCTCTGTCATGCCGTCATCATATCGGTCCGTGAGTATGGGGATCTCCAAATTTACGGTCGTAGCCTCGTGAGAGGGATGCCGCTCAACATCCTCCTCCCTTAGAATGTCATGCTG
>JBALVP010000124.1:0-4690 GCA_036961395.1 Porticoccus sp. | reverse complement strand
GTTAAACGGATTGTCGAGCGCAAACTGAAAATGGTTATCGCTGACGGCACCGTCTCTGTCGATGGCCGAGAGATTTACACTGCAAAAGATCTTAGGGTTGGACTGTTTGAGTCAACTGACAACTTTTGATTCTTTCGATTACAATTGATCCTTTAGACGACTATTAGATGACAATGACCGGACCTTTTGACCGGCATAGGGGTAGCCAATGAAACGCGTGGTAATTACCGGAATGGGAATTGTTTCCCCCCTGGGTAATGACAAAGAAACCGTCACCGAATCTTTGAGAGAATGCAAGTCTGGTATTGCCTTCCGGGAAGACTTCAAAGAAATGGGGTTGCGCTGCAACGTTGCAGCCAAACTGGACCTCAACCCAGCAGAACATATCGACCGTAAAATCATGCGCTTTATGGGCCCATCTGCCGCCTATGGCTACATCGCCATGGAGCAGGCCATTGCTGACTCCGGGCTAGCTGAAGACCAAGTTTCCAACATCCGTACAGGCCTCGTCATGGGCTCCGGTGGCGTATCCGGTGAAATGTTTACTGAGACCATTGATGTGATGCGTGAGCGTGGCATCAAGCGTGCTGGCCCCTATCGGGTAACCCAAATTATGGCTAGCACTGTATCAGCCTGCCTAGCAACACCATTCAAGATCAAAGGCACCAACTATTCCATCTCATCTGCCTGTGCCACCAGTGCCCATTGTATTGGACACGCTATGGAGCTGATCCAGATGGGCAAACAAGATGTAGTATTTGCCGGCGGTGCAGAGGATATGCACTGGTCAATGGCAGGTATGTTTGATGCTATGGGCGCCCTATCCAGTAAATATAACGACACTCCTGAGAAAGCCTCTCGTGCTTATGACGCTGACCGTGACGGCTTCGTTCCAGGCGTTGGTGCTGGCTGCCTAGTGGTAGAAGACTTGGAGCACGCCCTCGCCCGCGGCGCGACTATATATGCTGAACTTGTTGGCTACGGTGCCACCTCAGATGGTTATGACATGGTAGCCCCCTCCGGTGAAGGTGCAGCTCGCTGTATGAGAATGGCCATGGAAACTACAGATGGCAGTATTGATTACATCAACACTCACGGTACAAGCACCCCAGTGGGAGACCTGGCAGAGCTGAAAGCGATTAAAGACGTGTTCGGTGACGACGCCCCCCCCATTAGTTCCACCAAATCCCTCTCGGGTCATGGTCTGGGAGCAGCCGGGGTTCAAGAAGCTATCTATAGCCTACTGATGATGGAAAGTGACTTTATCTGTGCATCTGCAAACCTTGAGACAATTGATCCTGAAGCAGCAGACCTGCCAATCGTAACCAAACGAATTGATAATGCTAACCTACAGCGCATTATGTCTAACAGTTTTGGCTTTGGCGGCACCAATGCGACACTGACTTTTCAGCGCTATGAATAGCTAACAAGGGTCATTTGAAACTGAAGGATATAATTAGGGAGGGCCAACAGCTCTCCCTTTTTTCTATACAACACACAGTGGATCATTAATGCCCGCCACATCAGGATATAGGCCAATATTTGCACCCATTGTCGCCATAATTGACTTTTTAATTGTTGTGGCCGCTAGTATTTTAGCTCATAGCATTCGGTTTAATGGCGCGCCAATGGAGGCCAAGTTTCAAGCTCTGGCTGGAGGTGCTGCCTTATTGGTGATTTTTTGTCTCACTATCTCAGGGGTCTACGATTCATGGCGAGGGCGCCGATTACTCACCCTACTAAAGCGCTACACCCTTGGGCTTGGGCTTAGTCTTGCAATTCTAACTGCTTTTCTAGTTTTTACCCGAACAGCCGCAGAGTTTTCTCGTCTCTGGCTTGCCTACTTCATTCTACTTATCTGGGCTGGAGGTGTTGCCTACCGTAGCTGTCATTATTTTTACCTCCGAAGCCTGAGGCAATCAGGAAAAAATTTACGCACTATTCTCGTTCTCACTACAGATATAGACCAATCAAAAGCTTATTTTAATCAGGAAGATGTCGCACTTACAGGCTATAGCATTGCTGCCTATTTGTCTGTTCAAAAGCTTGTGGCAGATATCCGAACTGCAGCCATTGATAGTGAACTGAAAAAACACCAAGCTGATGAAGTTTGGCTAAATTTGCCATTAAGCATGGGTAGTTTCATCAAAGACATTGTCTATGAGCTTCGCCATCAGACCGTTGATATCCGGTTTTTTCCTGACTTTGAAGATATACAGCTACTCAACCACAAGGCTTCTAATACTGCTGGGCACTACGCAATTGATATTAGCTGCACACCACTAGATGGTGTTAATAGGCAAGTAAAACGACTCGAAGATATCATTATAGGAATGGCCATTGGGCTGATAATAATACCCTTATGCCTAACAATTACTTTACTGATAAAACTGACCAGCCCAGGACCCGCTCTATTCAAACAGAACCGTCATGGGCTGGATGGAAAACTGTTCAGAGTCTATAAATTTCGTACGATGAAGGTACATACAGAGGACGGTGGCAACGTCACCCAAGCGCAGAAAAAAGACCCTAGAATTACCAAAATCGGCTCTTTTCTCCGACGCACAAGCCTGGATGAGCTACCCCAGTTTTTGAATGTACTACAGGGCCGAATGTCTATCGTTGGCCCTCGGCCACATGCCCTAGACCACAATGAATACTACAAAGACTTAGTCGAATCCTATATGTGGCGACACAAAGTTAAACCTGGCATCACCGGCTTAGCACAAGTGAAAGGATATCGTGGTGAAACAGACACGTTAGAAAAAATGGAAAAACGTGTCGAGTGCGATCTCGCATATATCAATAATTGGTCTTTGTGGTTGGACATCAAGATCATTTTATTAACTATTCTGAAAGGCTTTATTAACAAAAATGCTTATTAAGGATCGCTTTCAGCTTATCCCATATCACCCCCCTACCGCCCAAATTCTCTAATAAATTCAAAAAACACTAAGCCCAGAAGACCGTGATTTGATTTCACCAAAAAGGCATACTGTAGGAAGTATGCCACATTGACACCTAACGGAGCCAAGCCATGAAACTCTACGACTATCTTGGAGTGCCCAACACTCGTCGTCTGAATATTTTTATGGCTGAAAAAGGGATAGATATCCCTAGAGTTACAGTTGATCTGTTGAAAGGGGAACAGCTGGAATCGGGATTTAGAGCAAAAAGCCCCAACTGTGATGTGCCAACACTGGAATTGGATAACGGTACCTGCATATCACAACTAAACGCTGTGTGCCGCTACCTTGAAGCGTTACACCCCAACCCACCTCTTTACGGCACAACCCCTGAAGAAATCGGTGCCATTGAAATGTGGAATCACATTTGCTTCACCAATGGGTTCCAAGCAGTCGCTGACTTGTTTCGCAATGGACCTGATTGGTTTGAGGGCCGCGCATTAATAGGCCCACATAACTACGACAAGATTCCAGAACTGGTTGACCGTGGTCGCCAACGAATCATGAATTTCTATAGCGATATAGACCGTCACCTGGCAGACCGTGATTATTTTGCAGGAAACCAGTTTTCAGTGGCGGATATTACTGCGCTAGTAACGGTTGATTTTGCCCAGTGGGCCAAGGTTGAGGCTCCAGATACCCATAAGAACTTGAAACGTTGGCATACCCTGGTATCGGAGCGACCTAGCGTAAAGTCAAATAGCTAGAGAAATAGATTTCATATCATCGCCCGCGGAACGGGCATACAAAGCGCTCTAGATTGTCCTAAAAAGGGGAGTTTAACTCTGACTACCTTCCCCCAATGACAGCCCTAACATTCCAAGGTAAACTTGCGTCCTTATTCAGTAAATTTCAAGTTGGGGCAAGGTATGGCTCGGGGTATTAACAAGGTTATTTTGGTCGGCAATCTGGGAAAAGACCCAGAAGCTAAATTCATGCCTAATGGTAATGCAGTGACGAACATCACTGTAGCGACCAGTGAAAGCTGGAAAGATAAGCAGACGGGGCAACAGCAGGAACGTACCGAATGGCACCGGGTGGTTTTCTTCAATCGACTGGCCGAAATTGCCAGCGAGTACCTGAAGAAAGGTTCAAAAGTGTATGTGGAAGGCTCGCTGCGCACCCGCAAGTGGCAAGGTCAGGACGGACAGGATCGCTACACCACTGAGATCGTTGCCAGCGAAATGCAAATGCTGGATAGCCGTGGCGGTTCTACAGGTTATGACAACCCAGCGCCAGCTCAACAGAATGCTCCTCAAGCACAGGCACAACAACAGCCCAACCAACAAAGCTCAACAACATCGGCACCAGACACTGGCTTTGATAGTTTTGATGATGATATCCCGTTTTAAAAATTAACTCGGAGATTATTGTTAGAAATATCTTGAAAGCCCGCAAATTTGCGGGCTTTTTCATGTGTGGGGGCGTAGGTCAAGGCTCTAGAACAACATCCTAGAAATTCCGCCCTAGAACCTTTTGCATGGTCTCAGGACAAAACTCATCGTTATCAACTTTGAAATAGGCCAACTGCTGTTCAGGGATCACCACCACATCACAGACACCAGGAACCGGCCCCACAAAATCATCAGAGATGATCAATTCATTGGGTAGAAGCTGTACCACCAAACTCTTCAAATGACGAGGTCTCTTCATGGTTGCTGCAGCGATAATCCAGACAATTATCAATAGCGATGCCATCCAAAACACCTGTGCATAACCATAAT
>JBALVP010000123.1:0-4760 GCA_036961395.1 Porticoccus sp. | reverse complement strand
GACGAACAAAATTGTTCACGATGTTGAAATCCCTGAAGAAATTACTGTCAGTGATTTAGCTCAACGAATGTCGGTAAAAGCGGCTGTTCTCATCAAAGGGTTGATGAAGATGGGCACTATGGCAACGATGAATCAGCTCGTCGATCAGGATACTGCTATCTTGATGGTAGAAGAGCTGGGGCATAACCCTGTACCTGTTTCCGAAGAGGAAGTAGAGCAGAGGCTGATTGATGCACTACAGGCCACCATGGAAGAAGCCCTGGAACCTCGTGCACCGGTCGTGACAGTTATGGGGCACGTCGATCACGGTAAAACGTCCTTGCTGGACTATATTCGTGAAAGCCGGGTGGCTTCTGGTGAAGCGGGTGGAATTACCCAGCACATTGGTGCTTACCATGTGGACACTCCGAAAGGGATGGTCACGTTTTTGGATACACCGGGACACGCAGCCTTTACTGCTATGCGAGCCCGTGGTGCTCAGAGTACCGATGTGGTTATTCTGGTTGTGGCTGCTGACGATGGTGTGATGCCGCAAACGGAAGAGGCTATTCAACACGCCCGCGCTGCTGGTGTGCCCATAGTGGTTGCGATTAACAAAATGGATAAAGAAGGTGCTGATCCCGAGCGAGTAACAAATGAGCTGTCTGCCAAAGAGGTGATTCCCGAAGAGTGGGGTGGCGACACACAATTTGTGAAGGTGTCTGCCCACACTGGTGAGGGTATCGATGCGTTACTTGAAGCGGTGCTGCTACAGTCCGAACTACTTGAGCTGCAAGCACCTACTAATGTGCCAGCTAAGGGTGTCATTGTAGAGTCTCGGCTTGAGAAGGGTCGCGGTGCTGTAGCTACAGCGTTGGTTCAGGCTGGTACTCTGCGTAAGGGCGATTTGGTGCTGGCGGGTGAAAGTGTCGGTAAGATTCGTGCGATGAATGACGAAGCCGGGCGTCCAACGACTGAAGCTGGTCCATCGATTCCCATAGAAATTCTTGGTTTGGATAAGCCGCCTGCTGCCGGTGAAGAATTTTTGGTAGTAGAAGATGAGCGCAAGGCCCGTGATTTGGCCGAAAGGCGAAAGGACAAAGCTCGTCAGGAAAAAGCGACCCGTCAACAGGCGGCTAAGCTTGAAAACATGTTTACCACGTTTGAAGGTGGTGAAGAAAAAGGTCTGCTGCCTGTTTTGATCAAGGCCGATGTGCGTGGCTCCCTAGAAGCCATTTTGGCTACATTGAGCGATATCGGTAATGATGAAGTTGAAGTGAATGTTATTGCTTCCGGTGTCGGAGGTATTAACGAATCCGATATTAACTTGGCGGTTGCTGCAGGTGCAGCAGTGATTGGTTTTAATGTTCGAGCTGATGGCGCTGCTCGCCGCTTGGCGGAAGATGAAGGCTTGGATCTTCGGTACTACAGCATCATCTATAACCTGTTGGATGATGTGAAGCAGGCGTTGGGCGGATTGTTGACACCTGAGAAGAGAGAAGAGATTGTTGGTATTGCGGAAGTTCGAGATGTGTTCCGTTCGCCAAAATTTGGTGCAGTGGCCGGTTGTATGGTTATCGAGGGTACTGTTCATCGCAGCAAGCCTATCCGAGTACTACGGGATAACGTAGTGATTTACGAAGGTGAGCTTGAGTCCCTGCGTCGCTTTAAAGATGATGTGAATGATGTCCGCAACGGTATGGAATGTGGTATCGGCGTTAAAGATTACAATGATATTAAAGCGGGCGATCAAATCGAAGTCTTCGATATTAAGGAAGTGGCGCGAGAGCTTTAGCTCTAGCGGTATATTGATATGCCAAGAGAATTTACCCGTAATGACAGAGTGTCTGATGCTCTGCAGCGAGAGCTAGCAGAGCTGATCCGTGATGAAGTGCGTGATCCACGGCTGAAGATGGTCAACATTACGGGTGTGGAGGTCAATCGTGACCTGGCCAATGCCAAGGTGTTCGTCTCTTTTGTGGGTACTGATTCCGAAGATGAGTCCCTTCAGGCAGCTAAAATACTAAATGGTGCATCGGGATTTTTGCGGTCCCTACTAGCCAAGCGAATGCAGATGCGAACTACGCCACGGCTGCATTTTATCTATGATCCCAGTAGTAAGCATGGACAGGATCTTTCAGCGCTGATTGATGCCGCTGTGAAAATTGATAATTCAAAGCATTTGGATTCAGACGTCCCTTTATCAGACAGTTCTTCTTCAGACAGTTCTTCGGATACATCTGAGGAGAACTGATTTTGGCTCGTCGTCGTAAAGGCAGGCCGGTCAACGGCATTTTATTGTTGGATAAACCCTTGGGTATGTCCTCTAACGGTGCACTACAAAAGGTTAAATACCTGTTTTTTGCTGCCAAGGCGGGGCATACAGGGAGTCTCGATCCATTGGCTACGGGTGTATTGCCCATCTGTTTGGGAGAGGCGACCAAGTTTACCCAGTTTCTGTTGGATGCAGACAAGCATTACCGGGCGACATTTCGTTTTGGTATTACCACCGCCAGTGGTGATGCTGATGGTGAAATCCTCAGTGAAAATGGTGCTGAAGATTTGACTGCAAAGCAGGTCGAGGCAGTGCTGGCTGAATTCCGTGGTGATATTTCTCAGGTGCCGTCTATGTATTCGGCGCTGAAACACCAAGGTCAGCCATTGTATAAGCTGGCCCGTGAGGGCATTGAAATAGAGCGAGAGGCTCGCCCAGTGACTATTTATTCACTGGAAATGGCAGATTTTCGTCCCGGTGAGTTCCCTGAGGCGGATGTGGAAATCCATTGCAGTAAGGGTACCTACATAAGGACTCTGGCAGAGGATGTAGGTGCACAGCTTGGTTGTGGTGCCTATGTGTCTAGGCTTCATCGTAATGCTGCGGGGCCCTTTGATGAGGCGGATACCATTACTGTAGACGCACTCGAGACCCTGCGAGAGGAGCATCAGGCCGAGGAGTTAGATTATTTGCTCAAGCCAATGGATGCAGGCATAAAATACATGATGGAAGTTGAGCTGTCAGAAGATACAGCATTTTACTTCCGTCAGGGGCAGCCAGTGATGGCGCCTCAGGTCTATCGCGACAGCGAAGAAGGCGATATAGTGCGCGTCTTTGAAGCTAATGGCCCTTTTTTGGGTGTCGCTGAAGTGACGGATGATGGACGGGTAGCGCCCAAACGTCTCGTCGTCTTTTAGATATTGAGCTTTTGTAGGGGCAGAATTTAAGCCTAAAGCTCGTGAAAAGAATTTGCCCCATGTGGGCAAGAATGGGATTGGTTTCAGACAACTGAAATCAATCCAATAAACCATAGGATCCCTGTAAATATGCGCGGGTATCCTGAATTTTAAACCGCATATTGGAGAAATAAACGATGTTAAATGCAGCTGATAAAGAAGCGATTGTCAAAGATTACGCTCAAGCCGAAGGTGACACTGGGTCACCGGAAGTGCAGGTGGCGTTGTTGACAGCAAATATTAATAAACTGCAAGGCCACTTCGGTGACCACAAAAAGGATCACCACTCACGTCGTGGTTTGATCCGCATGGTAAACCAGCGCCGTAAATTACTGGATTACCTGAAAAGTAAAGATGCAACCCGCTATACGCAGCTTATTGCGAAGCTTGGTCTGCGTCGATAATAGAATCACTTGCGGCTCCTTCGGGAGCCGTTGTTGATTTATGGTGAGGCCAGATAACACATCTGTATGTTGTGGCTGATCGAGTTACCTATAGTCATCTAGGGTAGTCATCTAGAAAATTACCAGGCAGTCTCTTCATCGAAAGGGCTTCTAACTGGACAGGTGATTATTGGTAACCCGAGCAGCTGATTGCCGGTGTTTTATCAGGGCTTCAAATGATAGAAAAAACGAATAGGAAATTTATTTTATGAACCCTGTAACAAAAACATTCCAGTATGGTAACCATACCGTTACTTTGGAAACTGGACGTATTGCGCGTCAGGCCACTGCTGCCGTTCTGTGTACTATGGATAAAACCTCTGTACTTTGTACTGTTGTCGCTGCCAAAAAAGCTAAAGAGGGGCAAGACTTTTTCCCTCTAGGCGTTCACTACATTGAGAAAGCCTACGCTGCCGGTAAAATTCCGGGCGGATTTTTCAAGCGTGAAGGTCGTCCTAATGAAAAAGAAACACTGACTTCACGTTTGATCGATCGCCCCATTCGTCCGCTGTTCCCTAATGGCTTCAAGAATGAGGTGCAGGTTGTCTGTACCGTGATGTCAGCTGAAAAGAATATAGATCCAGATATTGTTGCCATGATTGGTGTTTCTGCCGCGTTGTCTATCTCTGGTGTACCGTTCAGCGGTCCAGTGGGCGGCGCTCGTGTAGGTTACAGCGCTGACAAGGGCTTCATGTTGAACCCAACCTACGCTGAACTCGCCGAGTCTGAGTTGAATATGGTGGTTGCTGGTACTAAAGATGCGGTATTAATGGTGGAGTCCGAAGCGAGCGAACTGCCGGAAGATACCATGCTGGGTGCCGTGCTTTTCGCTCATCAGGAAATGCAATCGGTTGTTCAAGTTATTTCCGAGCTGGCCAGTGAAGTTGGCAAGCCCCGCTGGGATTGGCAGGCTGCGCCTGAAAATGAAGTGTTGGCGGAAGCATTGAAGGCCAAAATTGGTGAAGGTCTAGACAATGCTTATCGTACAACGGACAAGCAAGAGCGTGTAGCACAACTCGACAGCTTGCGTAATGACGCAATGACGTTGGTTGATGAAGCCGCTGAAATCAGTGGTGAAGATGTCCGTGACGCATTTAAAAAGCTAGA
>JBALVP010000122.1:0-4764 GCA_036961395.1 Porticoccus sp. | reverse complement strand
AAAAAAAGGGGCCTTTCGGCCCCTTTTCATTGTTATGGATTACACCCTTTGTCGCGGCAGGGTTTGTCTCCACCGCCTCCACCACCGCCGGTGACAGTAACCACTACCCAGTCGGTAGAGAGTGTAGGCGGTGATTGATGTAATCATGGAATGTATTGTTACATGACTTAACAGTTGCTACAGACTCCTGTAGTGTCGCACCCCTTCTGGGCAGGCGTATCGCTAGTGGGTTTCATCGTGAAAAAAATTGCTATCTTTGTCGATGTGCAAAATATCTATTACACCACCCGCCAAGCCTATGGACGCCAGTTTAATTACCGAAAACTCTGGCAGCGAGTAAGTGCTGAGGGTGAGGTTGTTTCAGCGACAGCCTATGCCATTCATCGGGGTGATGATGGTCAGCTTAAATTCCAGGATGCCCTGAAGCACATAGGCTTCACCATAAAGCTCAAACCGTATATTCAACGGAGTGATGGTTCAGCCAAAGGTGATTGGGATGTGGGTATTGCCATTGATGTCATGGAAACAGCCGGGGAGGTTGATACCATTGTGCTGTTATCCGGTGATGGTGACTTCGACTTGTTGCTAGAAAAAGTCAAAAAAGATGATGGGGTGACCGCTGAAGTTTATGGGGTTCCAGCGCTTACTGCGGGCTCCCTTATTAAGGCTGCCAATATCTACCATCCTATCGAAGAAGATCTATTGTTATAGATGACTGGTTATAAATGAACGAATTAAAAAAAGTTATCCCTGTATGACATCACTAAGATTGGAATAAGTAGCGAATACTATGAGAGACGTTGAAATTACCAGAGAGCCCGTTGAGCTCTATAAGATTCTGAAATTTGAAGGCTTGGTCGAGAATGGCGGTGCGGCAAAGGCTGTTATCGATGATGGCCAGGTTTCTGTTAATGGTGAGATAGAAACCAGAAAGCGAAGAAAAATAGTCTCGGGCGATATCATTGAGTTTGGTGATGAGAAGTTTCGCGTACAACTCACATAGGAATTTTATGTGCAGGATAATCTGTACGATAAAAGGCACTAAACATGAATATTAAACAAGAGCTGCATAAAGAGCTTTTAGCTTTCTTGAATAAAGTAGCAGATCAATCCTACACAACGAGAGAGTGGGAGTATTTTGCGATGAATAACTATCAGGACGAGCTGATGGAAAGTGTCCGAGAAGAGATGGTGGAAATCATAAAGCGTGCGTTAAAAAATGGTGAGGGAAAACCTTTTAGCAAAGATATGAAAAGCACGATTCAACAGTTAATTCATGAATTGGAAGGTATGTCTATTTGAGCCACAAGAGCGGCTCAGTATAGAGGAACAAAAACCGTGTTAATTATCACTCCAACGATCACTATTTCCGATGACGACATTGATATTTCAGCGATCCGTGCCCAGGGGGCTGGAGGCCAAAATGTTAACAAGGTCTCTTCAGCCATTCACCTGCGTTTTGATATCAATGCATCGTCTTTACCCGAGCGTTATAAGCAACGACTGTTAAGCTTGCGAGACCGCCGTATCAGTAAAGAGGGGGTCATTGTAATCAAGGCGCAAAAGTATCGAACCCAAGAGAAAAATCGGGAGGATGCTCTAGAACGTCTGCAGGCACTTATTAAGAACGCCACTGTTGAACAAAAAGTAAGGCGACCCACCAAACCAACCAAAGGTTCTCAGAAAAGGCGTTTGGATGGTAAGAGCCTGCGGAGTAAGACCAAAGCACTGCGGCGCAGTGTGACAGAGTAAAGGCTTCACCGGATTGATAGAGCCATGCAATCAAAATATGCACGATTGGATCGATTTCTAAGTGTTCACATAGGTATCAATCGTCGAGATGTGAGATCGATGTTGGCCCAAGGGCGGGTATTGGTAGACGGGAACGTTGCGACAGAAATTAATCAGGTTGTTGGTGAGTTCTCCCATGTATTGTTGGATGGCAGGGTGTTGCAGGACAAGACTCCTCGTTATGTGATGATGAATAAACCTGTCGGTGTGGTCAGTGCGACAAAGGATGAGCGGCACAAGACAGTGATTGATTTACTGGAGGGGCCGGATCGTCATCATTTGCATATTGTTGGGCGGCTGGACTTTAATTCGTCGGGGTTATTATTGCTAACAAATGACGGTCGATGGTCAAGGCAACTGACAACGCCGAAAAATAACATTTCTAAGCTGTATCGAGTCACCCTGGATAAGCCGGTGACAGAAGACTATATAAAGGCCTTCTCCGAAGGTATGTATTTCCCTTTTGAGGACATCACTACTCGGCCGGCCAAACTTCATATTATTTCTGATTATGTAGCTGAGGTGGGTCTGATTGAAGGGCGTTACCATCAGATTAAGCGAATGTTCGGACGGTTTGATAATGAGGTATTAACTTTGCGTCGCATTGCTATCGGTAATGTGTCGTTAGACCCTTCATTGCTCCCGGGTCAAAGTAGAGAGTTAACTGACGGGGAAGTTATCAATATCTCAAGGGTCTGATGAGTAATGCTTTAGTCCGTATAGTTATTAGTTTTATAACAAATGCCGTTGCTCATAGACCTGAGCCCAATGGTTCCCCTTCTTGATAGCAACTTCTGATTCGAAGTAATGTTTCATTCGACGGTTATCTTCCTTGTTGTCTTTGAGTGCAGCACCGATTAAAAAGTGAACAAGGTCTGCCAACTGCATGGTGTTGTTTCGGTAGTAATAGGCATGAACCCCCATGGCATGGACCACAGAAATAGCTTCTGCCGTGGACATGACGGTGGCTGCCAGCCGGTCTGTACTGCGTCCATCCAGTGTTTGCCCGTTACGAAGCTCATGGAAAATGGTCACTAATACTTCAATGATTTCAGGGGTGGGTTTAACGTCGACACCGGACAGGTAAATTAATTTTTCTGCTTCCCGGGCTACTACCTCTATTTCATCGTGAATATCTCGAATAGGTGAAATAGTTTCAAAATTCATTCGCCGTTTTAGTGCGGCGCTCATTTCATGTACACCTTTATCTAATGAGTTTGAGGTGGCAATAATATTAAATCCCTCTCTGGCAAAAAGAACGGAATCTTCTCCCTCAAGTTCCGGAATCTGTATTTGTCGTTCAGACAAAATAGAGAGAATAGAGTCCTGTATGAATTGTGGGCAACGTGCTATTTCTTCAAAGCGCACCAACTGGCCTTTTGCCATGCCCTGATAGATAGGGCTGGCAATCAATGCTTCTTTGGTTGGCCCAGTGTTTTTTAGCAGGGCTTCATTCCAGCTGTACAACAGCTGGTTGGTGTGGGTGATGGCGCCACCTTGAATGGTGAGGGTGGATTGCCCGGAGACAGCACAGGCCAATAATTCAGACATCCAGGATTTTGCAGTGCCGGGTTCACCTATGAGCATCGCGCCACGGTTGGTGGCCAGGCTGATTATAATGCGTGTAATCTGATCTCGTGACCCGACAAATTTCTTTTCAATCCCAAGCTCGCTGTCGCCAAGGATGAATTTCTCCACAGCATAAGGTGACAAATTCCAGCCCGGAGGAACTGGACCTGGATCCCACTGGGACAGGATACCCAGCTCTTCTCTATAGATATCTTCTGCGGCGGGTCGTTGGATGGCTTTTTCATTCATAGCTCGTTATCCCATTAGGAGGTTTGTTCCCACTGCCAACGGGCTTCGGGAGCCATACGTTCTTCCGGCAGGATGCGAGGTAGTTCTGATAGAGGGATGTTGCCCTGAATAACATGGTCCAGAGCGCTGTCGCGCATGGTGATCAGCCCGCAGTCCAGTGCCAGTTTTCGTAGTTCGCTGACCGGTATGTTGCGAGAAATCGCATTGCGTAATTCTGGATTAATATGTAGGTATTCCACTACGGCAACACGCCCGTGAGTCCCGGTGTCATTACACTGTTTACAGCCCTTGCCAATATAGGCCCGGAAGCTATCGGGTGTCCCGTTGGGGAAAACCTCCTGGAGAATTTCAGTATCGGGTTTTGTTTGTTCGCGGCAGTGGGGACAGATTTTCTTGGCCAGCCTTTGGGCTAAAATAGCGAGTAGTTCACTGGCCAAAGAGTTAGGGTCGACGCCTAAATCATAGAGCCGTTGCATAGCATCTACTGCATCGTTACTGTGCAGTGTCGATAGCACCACATGCCCTGTCTGTGAAGCCCTAATGGCCTCAAGAGAAGTTTCGTGGTCACGTATTTCACCCACCAGAATTACATCAGGGTCCTGGCGTACAAAAGAGCGCATGGCGTCGGCAAAATTGAATCCGATGTCTGGGCGAACCCGAGTTTGCTGAATATTGTTGATTGAATATTCGATAGGATCCTCCACCGTGATCACTTTGCGAGTGCCGTCAGCGGCCAGCAATTGTAAACCGGCGTATAACGTTGTGCTTTTCCCTGACCCGGTGGGGCCGACCACCAACACTAGACCTGCAGGATTTTTTAATAGACGTTTATAGTTTTCTGCAATGGCGGGGGACAACCCCAGCTTTTCAATACTGATCAATGCTGAGTTTTGTGGCAGCAAACGAATGACCACGTGCTCACTATGAAGGGAGGGTTGCACCTGAACCCGCAAATCAAACAGTGAGTCACCTACGCGCAAATGGGATCGGCCGCCTTGAGGTAGCCGTCGTTCTGCAATATTAAGTTCAGCGCGTAATTTGATAACGTTAATCAGTCCTCTCAAATCATTGGGGCTGATATCGTAGTGGGAAATATCCTGCATTTCCCCATCAATTCTCAGCCGTACCCGTACAATATTATTATATTGTTCAAGG
>JBALVP010000121.1:0-4768 GCA_036961395.1 Porticoccus sp. | reverse complement strand
TGATCGAATAAAACCAGAATCAATGATCGGGCGTTTCCAGAATGGGGGATCGGATTAAACCGGAATCAGTGATCGGAATGGGCCAGAATACGCACCCAGCATAGATCCACTAGTTCAGATACTCGAAGTCCATGCAGATAGCCCATGCGGATCATCAATGCATCCCTGACACCGTGACGGCCTTTCTTCGCAACTTTGAGGATTCTGTCGATCTCGGGTGGGGTGAGATATTTTCGACCGTTACGGAGGTCGTCATTGCGCTTACGGTTGGGAACTGTCCCAGTTTCGGCAGTTGGCGAGGCGGTAGCAGCGGGCTGGAAAGGCATGATCTTACTCATGATGAACCTCCTGACAGTCCCAGTTTGGGGATATTTATGGGACAGTTCCATGTGGCGATAATCATGAATGTTGGTTATGATTATCAAAAATATTAAAACTGATTGGCTATACTAAAATTATTGATAGTCATAAAGAGAAGTGACGATGCTGCAAGGAGAATTTGGGGTGTTAGTTGATAATGATGCGTTGAAGTCGTTAAAGATCGTGCCACATCCTTCGGGTAGCGGATACAAACTCTTGATTAACGGTAAGCCGCTGACAACACAACGAAAGGCAGAGCGTCGGTTTGCCACGGTAGATAGTGCGGGCGCTTTCCTGAGTCAACATGGACTGAACAAAGCTGCTGTAGTGTTTAAAGAGTAGGGGCGGATATGACAAGGCTACTCAAGCCTGGCGCTGAGGGAGTTGTTCATTAGGTATCATCGGGATATTTTAATGTGGTCTATTATCAATCATGGAATAGCGCTGGCTTTGTTATGCAACAGGACGTAAGAAGGAATCACTAGTGGATATTCAGGCGTTGATTACGTTTGATCTGCCGGCACTTACGCAAAGCAATGCTATCTACCGGCGTCAGTCTGGTTTAACTTAACTACCGGCTTCGTCCAGAGCTTCCGTACCATCTTCAGCAGAAGGCGGCAGCAATATCAAATCCCACCCATCCTTTCTACTGTACTCCCAAGTTGCGCCGCAACTTTTGCAGCTATAAAGAACACTAGTTGGTAGATGGTTGATTAGCGCTAGACGATCAGTAGAAGGCTGCTCTGATCTATGGCACTTGCAAGAATATTCCATAAGTCAATACCAATAATTTGAGTGAGCCGCACTATACAAAAACAGAACCCTATCCTGTATAGGTAAAATTCCGAATTTACTGGCAAAACGTACGCGCCCCACGCTTCCAGCGATGCGGGGCGGTCCATACTCATCCAATAGGTTAGCCCACATCATTGAGCGTAACTCCGCCCTCTACCTACCCCCCCCCCCCCTCATATAACGTTAGAAGGCAGAGTTACATACGTCTGTGGCGTAGACCCCCTTATTGAATATCACCCCGTCTCTGCCTCAGCACGTGAGCTTAAGTATAGATACGGGTATGTGGGCAATTATGTAGCTACGGGGCTTTTGTACCCATTTTGGGCTTTTGTGCCGATAGGTGTTAAGAATGCTGTTTATCTTCATAAATCCGTACACCACTACATCTAAATCCCTACAAAAAAGTTCTATAGATTTACAAGAAAATCTTAGCCGCCTCCTGAATAGCACATCTAAACTAAACTTTATGCATGCATGCAAGGCTCAATGCCGCAGAAAATTATTTTGTGACACTAGGACATTTCTTAACGACCACAACGGTTTTTTCACCTTCTCCTGAAGGGAATTCGTACGACGAAAAGCCCACCCAAGAATTATAAGTGAGAAGTGCTCCTATCCACCCCAATTAGGTTAGTTTACCTATAAGAGTCTGATAACCGGGTGTAGTAGTTTTCTATTTGCTCCATCGCCTTGCTAAATCCCAAGGCAAGTGAGGGTGATAACAATGAAAAAATCAATAACAAAGCTGGCTTACTATATAGGGTTTGCGAGTCTTATCACCTTGATAGTGAGTACTCAAACACTGTCACATGATGAGCCTAATGGGCGGCCTCACCACATAGATGTTCCTGCCAATCCGACTGCGGTGATGCGGGCTTTTTCAGAAGGAAAGCTCGGAGATGATTTGTCGGTGCAAAACCTGGAGGCAATGACAGCAACAGATTGTGATGGCACTAACCATGCGGGTGTTTATCCATGCGGTAATGTGGACTTAAAGTCTTTCATGCCGCTATCAGATATAGGGCAAACCCAGTCAAACGACGAAGCCAACGATATTTGGGGCTGGACTGACCCGGACACCGGCAAAGAGTACGCGATTATCGGCCGCGTATTTGGCACCTCATTCGTTGATATAAGTAACCCGGACGCTCCGGTTTATCTGGGTCAGCTATCCACTCACGGACGTTTCGGCTCTCCCTGGCGGGATATCAAGGTCTATAACAATCATGCTTTCATCGTCAGTGAAGCCCGCCGCCATGGCATGCAGGTTTTCGACCTTACACAGCTAAGGAGTATCACTACTCCCCCAATGGCCTTTTCGGAGACGGCCCATTACGGTGGCTTTGGCAGTGCCCATAATATTGTAATCAATGAGGATAGTGGTTTTGCCTACGGAGTGGGTACCGATAGGTGCAGTGGCGGGCTGGCGATGGTTGATATCGTTGATCCACTAAACCCCAGCAATGCCGGCTGTTATTCGGCGGACGGCTATACCCACGACGCACAGTGCGTTAACTACAGCGGCCTCGATCTAGAACATAACGGCAAGGAAATCTGCTTTGCCTCTAACGAGGATACCCTCACTATCGTGGACGTTAGCGACAAATCCAATCTGATACAGATATCCCGGACAGGATACGCTGGCTCCGCTTACACCCACCAGGGTTGGCTAACCGATGATCATGGATACTTTCTTCTGGATGATGAGCTTGATGAGCAGAACAGCCTCCACAACACGCGGACCCGGATTTGGGATGTTTCTGATCTTGACGCCCCTATGCTTAACGGCTATTTCGATGGCGCAACAACAGCGATTGATCACAATCAGTATGTTCATGGTGATTGTACTTTCCAGGCCAACTATCGAGCAGGTTTGTCGATCAACAAATTTGATCCATTGGCTCCCTCACTATCCACTGAAGAGGGCTATTTTGATATTTACCCAGCTAATGATGCCGCACAGTTCAACGCAGCCTGGAGTAACTACCCCTATTTTGACAGCGGTGTTGTTATCATCAGCGGCATTGAGCAAGGGCTTTTCATCGTCAAACCTACTGATGCAGTCTTACAGACATGTGGGTTGAACATTGCACCTACGGCTTCTATTGAAGCGCCGACAGGGCCTGTTAGCGGCTCTGCAGTACTGGTGCAAATCAATGCTACCGACGTGGAGGACGGCGCGGGAACCTTAACTGTTGAATGGCGGATCGATGATGGTGCATGGAGCGTTGCTAGTTACAACGGTGGGACAGATCGCTACGAGGCGGGTTGGGACTCTTCTACGGTAGCAGATGGTTCCCATACCATTACCGCACGGGTCACCGACTCAGGCGGCAAGTCAGCCAGCGATTCGACAGAAGTTACCACAGCTAATGGTAATCCAGTCGCTGACATGCATGTTCATTTATTGAGTGCTGCCACCACCCTAGGCCGAGGTGGTAAATGGAATGTAGAGATCACCATCATGGTTTTTGATGCCTCCGACCCTGATACTAATGAGGTAGTTGACGCAACAGTAACTGGTGTTTGGAGTGATGGTGCTAGTGGCTCTGGCTCCTGCTTCACAGACATAAACGGCATTTGTACGATTACGAAGAATAATATCAATCGTAAATCATCGAGTGCTACCTTCACGGTTAATGGTATTTCACATGCTACTCTCACCTATGACGCAATTGACAATCATGATGGCAACAGCATCATCGTCAATAAACCCAACGATACAGTTATACAGTTTACAGGACAGACAAATAACAACCGAATTCGACTACATATTCAGCCTATTGACCTCTTTCTTATCCCTCATATGAATGAACCATCAATGATTAGAAAATCAGCCTGCAATGGCCGATTTCAGACAAGCTAAAACCTGAGGTAGATGACCTCACAGTACTTACAGCGATTGAACGGTAAACTTACTGCAGCAGGCTTTTCAAACGGCTAGCACCCGCTATAAATTTCAAGTGATGCGCTTTGGTGTAATCCTCAATACAGGCGGTATCCCCCAGCACCGTTGCTATGTGAATCCCTTTAGGTCCCATCGCTTTCAGCCAGGCATCGGGATTGATGCCTAAACGCTGTAAAATGGGTGGCATGGATTGCACAATAAAGCCCCGTTTATCATCCCGTATCGCCCGGCCGCTATAGTCGACCAATTCAAGATAATCATGCAGGTCATAACCAATACTCACCAAGGACTGATTCGTAGGATCAAAGGGTTTGAGTATGGGTTGAGTGGGTGTATCCGGTAATGTTGTAGCCGCAGTATCTAACTGCATCGTTTTCTGTACGATACGGGTCTGTACTGAGGTGTAATCGGATGTTTCAGGTGTCTTAGCAATCGTCGCACGAATCGGGTTGAGATCAACATAGGCCATGCAGGTTAGCAGAGCCTTTTCATCCAACAGTGCCTGACTTTTAAACCGGGATTCCCAAAAGTGCCCCTTGCAGCTGTCTTCCCGGTTGGCCTGCCGGGCAATGTGTTCATTCAGGCTGCGCATAAACCAGCTGATATCGGCTAGACGCAAACGCCACTGTTCTGCGATTTCTAAAACAGCCTGGTATTCAGCTTTATCCAATGCAGCACCCTGCCGATATCGCTGGACCAGTAGTG
>JBALVP010000120.1:0-4795 GCA_036961395.1 Porticoccus sp. | reverse complement strand
TGCTGTCTTGAAGCTCACAGCCTTTGGCCGACGACCCTCCATATCCAACTGTATCCAATCATCACCTGTAGTGATTTTAGCCCCAGCTTCTTCCAGCTTAAGCAATACCGCCTCAAGAATGTGTGGATTAGTATCCTTGAGTTTAACCTTACCCCTAGTAGCGGCAGCCGCCGCCAGGTAGGTACCCGTTTCTATTCGGTCAGGCATGATTCGATAACTACCACCACTTAAGGCCTCAACACCATCAATCACAATCGTTGACGTGCCCATCCCCGACACTTGGCCACCTAGAGCATTAATACAATTGGCTAGGTCCACGACCTCAGGTTCACGAGCTGCATTTTCAATGACGGTCTGCCCCTCAGCCAATGCTGCTGCCATCATCAGATTTTCAGTGGCACCCACAGAAACCATATCCATTAAGATATGAGCACCCTTGAGCCGCCCCTGACTACGAGCATTGATATAACCACCAATAATTTCTATTTCAGCACCCATCATCTTCAACCCATGAAGATGCAGGTCGACAGGACGGCTACCGATGGCACAACCGCCCGGGAAAGACACACTAGCGACACCAAACTTGGCCAACATAGGGCCCAGCACCAAAATAGAGGCTCGCATCGTTTTAACCAAGTCATAGGGGGCCACATGACTATGAAGAGTCGTTGTATCCACCTCCACCTGCATTTTTTCATTCAACACCACCGTCACCCCTAGGCAACCGAGCAGTTCAAACATAGTGGTAATGTCATGCAGATGAGGAACATTCGACACCATTACCGGGCCATCGGCCAGCAAGGTGGCAGCCAAAATGGGCAAAGCGGAGTTTTTTGCCCCAGAAATACGTATTTCTCCAGAGAGCGGCCCACCTCCAGAGATTAGTAGCTTATCCATTCATAACCTTTGTATATCGAGGGGTAGATTCTGACAAATTAGAGCAGAGATATATTTCCGACAAAAACTATAAGTACGTTTACTGGTGCTCCTCAGGGGTCAGGGTTTTCATGTTTACAGCATGAATAGCACCCTTAGAAATCTCACCCTGAAGCACAGAATAAACTTTTTGCTGGCGCTGTACAGGGCGAAGTCCGGCAAAGAGATCACCAACCACCATAATATCAAAATGGCGGCCATCGCCCTCTACGGACACCTCACAGTCAGCCAGTGTTGCAAGAAGAAGTTTTTTAACGTCATCAGGGTGCATGATTTTAATCTCAGGTTTTTAACTCAGCCTTTTGGTGACCAATTGTCGATAATCTGATCGATGTTGCCATCAAACTTTTGAGCCCGCTGTAAAAATTGATTGCGGAAAGTTTTTCCTAGATTAATGCCATTCATCACCATATTAGTCACCTTCCACTGGCCATCCCCATTCAAACCCATCGAATAAGTCAGCGGGAAGACCCCATCGTCGCCACGAATTTCCTGCGTAACGGTTACCCGACGCTTACCACTTATATCTTCTGTTGGCGGCAACAAAACAATAGCTTGGTCACCATAAGCGATCAACCCTCGGCCATAGGTTTCAATTAACTCACAGCGGAATGTGCTGGCAAACTGTGTGCGCTGCTCTGCCGTAGCCTGCTTGCCATAAGACCCCATCACTCGGTAGGCAATCCAATTAAAGTCAATGGCCTCCCCCAAAAGGCTGTCCAGCGCCTCAAAGAATGATTCTGGGTTTTCAGCAAAGGTATCTCGATGAACAGCAATTGTCTCGATCAGTTGATTGGTGACGGACTCAATCACCTGATGAGGTGTCTGTTTTGGTACTTCGACATCAGCAGCCCAAGCGCCACCAGCTATCGATATAAACAGTGTTATTATTGCTGAACGAACCCATCCACAGCGCATAAGAGCCTCTCCCCTAAAATTCATACCAGTTGTTCAGCCAGTGACTCCGCTCCTACCAAGAACCCCATATCAGGAATCCCATACCAGAAACCCCATAGACCGTTTGACCATAGACTAGGGATGGAGTGCCAAAAATAGCTGACTTAGAATGGCGGGCACTATACCATTGCGCACCAATTTACGAAACATTCTATACACCTTCCCCACCACGCGTTACTGAGGAATTAATACCACGATGGAGACTCTGGCACCTGCGGCACTAGGCGTATTACTTGGGCTCCTAGGCCTACTCTGGGGAGCAGACCGTTTTGTGGCAGGTAGCGCTGGCGCTGCAAAAAACTTTGGTATTTCACCACTGGTTATCGGTCTCACAATTGTCTCCATTGGTACATCAGCACCAGAAATTATTGTCGCGATTAATGCCACACTAAAAGATGCAGGGGACATGGCGGTGGGCAATGCCATCGGATCAAATCTGGCCAATATTGGCCTAGTATTGGGAGTCACCGCACTCATCGCACCCATTCCCACCCAAAGCCACCTGCTCAAACAAGAAGGTCCTGTGCTTTTAGCCATCACCTTGTTAGCCGGTTTTTTTATTATTGATGGCGCCCTATCTCGACCTGAGGGCTTAATGCTCGCCCTCATTATTCTCCCTCTATTGGTAATAACCATTTACTACAAAAAACATCACCCAAACCCAGAAACCATTGAAGAAGGCGAAGCCATACCGACCATGCCTACTGCCACAGCAATACTCTGGTTTCTCATTGGCCTTGGCGCCCTGCTAGTCAGCTCCGAAGCGCTGGTATGGGGAGCCAAGGAAATTGCTCAATTCTTTGGCATTAGTCAATTAATAATCGGGTTAACTGTTGTCGCTGTTGGCACCAGTCTTCCTGAGCTTGCAGCCTCAGTCATGAGTGCAGTTCGCGGGCATCATGACATTGCTCTAGGTAATATTTTTGGCTCAAATTTATTCAACCTGCTGGCAGTGATGTCCGTGCCAGGAATTATTGCGCCACTCACATTGGACAACGCTGTTTTTTATCGCGACTATCTAGCCATGTCCGGCATGACCCTAGCACTGGTTGGTGCGATTGCCTGGTCACTCTGGATAGGCAAAAAAAACCACCGCCAAGCAAAGCTGTCAAAAAAGATTGGCATAACCCTACTGTCACTATATGCACTCTACTATGTGGGCCTAATTCTAGGATCGTAAGCACTTAATCGGTCTTACAGCAGCACTTACAGCGAAAACAGGTTGCCGGTATACTGATGAAAATTTTTTCGAGAACAACATGATCGCTAGTGACTTTGCAGCGGTAGCACGCCGCACCATACAAATGGAAGCTCAGGCCGTAAGTTTGCTAGAAGAACGTATCGGCAATGAGTTCACTCTTGCCTGCGAACTGATACTGCAATGCTCTGGACGGGTCGTCGTCACAGGCATGGGGAAATCGGGCCATATTGGCCGAAAAATTGCGGCAACTCTAGCCAGTACTGGCACACCCTCATTCTTTGTTCACCCTGGAGAAGCCAGTCACGGTGATATCGGCATGATCACTGAAACCGATCTAGTTCTAGCACTATCCAATTCTGGAACAACAGCAGAAGTCGTTACATTACTACCACTGATCAAACGCATGGGTATACCCCTAATCAGTATGACCGGTAATTCCGAGTCCACTCTAGCCGAAGCATCTGAGTCTCATTTGGATGTACAGGTGCCCTGTGAAGCGTGCCCTTTAGGACTTGCCCCCACCACCAGCACAACAGCGACGCTAGTGATGGGTGACGCACTGGCTATAGCCCTTCTGGAAGCCAGAGGTTTTACCGCTGAAGATTTTGCCTTCTCCCACCCTGGCGGTGCTCTGGGCCGCAAACTGTTACTAAAAGTGGAAGATATCATGCACAGCGGCGATGAACTGCCTCAAGTGGACATTGACGCACCGCTTCGAAATGCCTTGCTAGAAATGACGACTAAAGGTTTTGGTATGACTACTGTTGTTAACGATGCCGGTGAGCTACAAGGAGTTTTTACTGATGGCGATCTACGACGGGCTGTAGATAACAATATCGATATCAACAACACCCCAATGAGCGAGCTGATCAAATCCGGTTGTATGGCCGTACACCGTGACCTATTAGCTGCAGAAGCACTAAAAATCATTGAAGATCACAAAATTTCTGCACTAGTGGTGGAGGATTCTAATCACCACCCTATTGGCGTTCTACACATGCATGACATTCTTCGCTCTGGAGTCATGTAGCCATGACTTCAACTAAAACAATGACGATGGCTATCACCGATCAAAAGCTGATTAGTCGGGCCAAAGCAATCAGACTATTACTTCTAGATGTTGACGGTGTTCTAACAGACGGGCGCCTCTACTACGGCAACAATGGCGAAGAACTCAAAGCCTTCAACATTCAGGACGGACTGGGCATAAAGTTGCTCCAACGCAATGGAGTTAAGGTAGGAATAATAACAGGCCGCTCCTCGGAGCTTCTGGCCCGCCGAGCCAAAGAACTGGGTATAGGCCTAGTTGTTCAGGGAAGGGAAGACAAACTGGTTGCTCTTAATGAAGTTTTGGAGACACATGATTACCAAATGGAGGAAATCGCCTTCCTCGGAGACGATCTCCCGGATGTCGCCGTTATCCGGCGTGTGGGATTGGGTGTCGCTGTGGCAAATGCGCGCCACTTTGTCGTTGAAAATGCTGCATGGAAAACCAAGGCAAGCGGCGGTCATGGTGCAGTCCGAGAACTGGTAGAAATGATATTGCAGGCTCAAGATAAATTAAACTCCACCCATGCGGATTACCTCTAGAAAATGCGCAACCTGTTACTCACAATCATGTTACTGGGCGCCACTGGGACCTTCCTCCTATTCTGGCTATCTCCACCGGAAGTCTTTCTGAAAAAACCAGTCGGCGATACA
>JBALVP010000011.1:0-20449 GCA_036961395.1 Porticoccus sp. | reverse complement strand
TAGTGAGTAAATAAGTAACGTTCATTTATAAAGGAAACACTATGTTGGTAGGTAAAACAGCGCTAGTCACCGGGTCTACCAGTGGTATTGGTTATGCCATGGCATCAAAGTTGGCTGAAGCGGGCGCCAATGTGATATTACACGGATTGGTGGGCTCTGCTGAGGGCGAAGCGCTTTGCCAGGACTTTGAGCAGCAATATAACGTCCAGTGTCTTTTTAGCGGTGCTGATATTTCTACAGCTGAAGGTAATGAAGAACTGGTGGCAGCCTCTTTGAAAAAATTTGGTGGAGTAGATATTTTGATCAACAATGCGGGTATCCAGTTCACCGCAACGGTTGAAGATTTTCCAGTAGCAAAGTGGGATGCCATTATTGGTATCAACTTAAGCTCCGCTTTCCATACCACAAGATTATTAGTACCCGGAATGCAGCAGCGTGGCTGGGGGCGGATTATTAATATCGCCTCGGTACATGGGTTAGTCGCCTCTTTAAATAAAGCAGCTTATGTGGCGGCTAAACATGGCCTTGTTGGGTTGACCAAAGTGGTTGCTCTGGAAAATGCTGAAAAGGGCATTACGGTGAATGCTATTTGTCCGGGTTGGGTGGATACCGAGTTAGTTGCTGCACAGTTTCAGGCACGGGCTGACCAGAACGGGGTGAGCTTTGAAGAAGGTAAGCGTAGCGTGATTGTTGAAAAACAGCCTATGCCTAAAGCAACACAGCCCTCTTCCTTGGGTGAATTGGCGCTATTTTTATGCTCTGAAGCTGCCGGTACTATTACTGGTGCCAGTTTGCCAATAGACGGTGGTTGGACCGCTCAGTAAATCATATTTAAGTGCAGGTCGATATGTCAGGACACGTTGGCTTTATCTCTCGGTTGCCCGAGAGCACTGAAAGCTCTCAAGGGCTTTCAGTGCTTGATGTAAACTCAGAACCAAGTTGTTCTATAGATGCTATTCATAGGTTCACTCAGTAACCGGAGGCTAGTAATACGCTGCTGGTAATCCTCTTGCCGGAACCGTATTTTCATCTGAAATCTGGAAGATAACCCGGTCAATAGGCTTGTTAAAGGGAAATGGATCAGTGTACATCCTGGAAACCGGCGTGCCGGTATCGCGACCAATATCAAAGGTCTCAGCTAAAGAGTAAGTCGCAATATGCATTTGCGGCATCTCTATTTCATCAACCTTCTCACCGTTAACATACAGTTCTCCTTTGCCACCAAATGCTTTGGTTTTAATAAAATTAAATTTGAAGTCGGTTTTACCCTTTGCTAGTGGTTCGGATTTAAGAATGTAATGCACCCCATCCAAGAAGTTGTAGTCGTAATACAGGCGACCATCCTTAATGAACATTGTGTAGCCACCGGTCATACCGCCCACCGCTGCGATAACACCTTCTTCATCACCGACTAGGTCAAGTTGTGTCTCAATGGTATGCGCCCGATTCTTAACCGGCGCTGATGACTTCTCGGCTATACGGACAGCACCCGGCCAGTAATAGACAAATTCTTTCTGGTCACCAAAAAGACGATCTTGCTGCGCACCAAGGCGCTTGATCATATCGTCGTAAAGAGGATAGACATTGTACTTCCAGGCTTCCTCATCAAAAATAGCGACAAGCTCTTCAAGCTTTTCAGGATGACTCGCTGCCAGGTTGGTACTTTCAGAAAAGTCTTCGGCAACGTGATAAAGCTCCCACTCGTCATCGTCAAAAGGTTTAACTACATTGACATCCCAAGGCATGCGATTGGCGTGTAAAGTTACGGCCTTCCAACCATCAACCCAGATAGCGCGGTTGCCAAACATTTCATAGTATTGACGTTGCTTTTGATTGGGTGCGTCGGCTTTATCAAAAGAGTATATCAAGGAGGTTCCGTCCATCGGTTGCTGCTCAACGCCATGATATTCATCGGGGACCGAAATACCCGCCGCCTCCATAATTGTGGGGGCGATATCACTAATATGGTGATACTGACTACGCACTTCACCTTTAGCTTTAATGCCTTTGGGCCAGTGAACCACCAGATGGTCTTGTTGACCGCCGCGATGTTCGCTTTGCTTAAAGTAACGGAACGGTGTGTTACCCGCCATTGCCCAGCCGGCATGATAATGAGGGTAAGTGTTTTCTCTACCCCAGTCTGCCTGGGCCCTAAGGTTTGCTTCAAGAGGTGTCTGTAAACCATTCAGTACATAGGTTTCATTAAAGGTGCCCGCTAAACCACCTTCACCGCTAGCACCATTATCCGCCGTGACAAAAATCAGTGTGTTATCCAGCTCACCGATTCTATCGAGTTCCTTAACAACTCGGCCTATTTGGTGGTCTACCCATTCCATTTGCGCGGCGAACACTTCCATCTGGCGAGCATAAAGCCCTCGCTCTTCATCAGACAAAGAGTCCCAGGCAGGTATCTGGCCAATTCTCTCTGTTAATGCTGTTCCAGCGGGAACCACTCCCCGCTCTATTTGCTGCTGCAAGATTTTTTCGCGGGCTTTATCCCAGCCCATATCAAACTGACCTTTGTATTTATCAATATAACTATCAGGAGCGTGGTGGGGTGAATGCATAGAACCCGAGGCCCACAACATCATAAAGGGCAGGTCTTTCTTGATAGACTTATGTCCGGTAATCCACTCGATAGCTCTGTCAGCCAAATCCTTGTCCAAGTGCTCAGACTTATGGTAGGGCTCTGGCGTATGGTCATTCCACATGACCGGCACAAATTGATGCACATCCGCAGCCATAAAGGTATAGGCATGCTGAAAACCTTCGCCACTGGGCCAGCGATCGAACGGACCTACCTGGGAAACTTCATAAAGTGGCGTGTGATCCCACTTGCCCAGCGCGTAGTTAATGTAACCTTCTTCCTGAAGATAATTAGCCACTGATTTGGCTGAGTCAGGCATGATGGCGTTATAACCCGGAAAGCCCATTGCGGTTAAGGCATGGCTACCTAATCCGATGGAGTGAGGGTATCTACCCGCCATTAAAGATGCCCGTGAAGGAGAGCAAAGCGCTGTAGTATGGAAGTTATTGTACCGTAGGCCATTGTCGGCAAGCTTATCAATATTAGGCGTTTTAATCAGACCACCAAAACTACCCACTTGAGCAAAACCCACATCATCCAATAGAAAAATAATGACATTGGGTGCATCTTTTTTAGGCCGTTTTTCTTTAGCCCACCATTCCTTGGATTTATCATAGCGTTCAGCAATAACACCATCAAAGCCAGGTATATTCTTAGTCTTGACACCATTGATAGTAGAAAATGAATCTGATGGTTTGGCTTCAACAACAGGAGATGGTTTGGATTCAACGACAAGGGAAGGGGCATCACTTTCAGGTTTACTGCAGCCGAAAAGAATGGTTGAAACAATCATTGCCAGTATGATTTTTGGCATAACCCTGAGCCCCTTTAATGTATTGTTATAGGCATAGATATAGAACGTATAGATAACAGTAGTTTAGCTCCGCTACTCTTTCCAGAAACTTTTTTAACTACGCTTAAGTCAGTACATGGCATATGGCGACGCGATTTCACAAAGTTCAAAACTCAATGCTTAGAGCAAATTGAATAAATAAAAAAAAAGACTATGATTTAAAGCTGAGCATTGAGTTTCTAAAATAAAAGTTATAGTTAAATATCGAAATAAAAATAGGGATAAGGGACAAGTGATATGAATCTCATTCAAAAAGCCATGTTGTGCATGACAGTTTTAATGACCACAAACCTAGTTCTGGCTTCTGATGCTGGAACCCTTACTCCCGATGATCTGGTCAAGGGTTTGTACCCGGGCAAGGGTTATTCACCTTATGCACAGCGCTCCTTCCCGAGCAATATCTATTGGGGAGAGACGCACCTGCACACTGGGCTGTCTCTCGATGCCGGTTTGTTCGGTAACATCCTTGGCCATGAAGACGCCTATCGTTTTGCTCGTGGTGAAGAAATAACAGCGTCGGGCGGGGTGCAAGCCAAGTTAAGTCGTCCTTTGGACTGGCTGGTCATCACCGACCATTCCGACATGATGGGTATTGCCACGGACATCCAGAAAGGTGCACCCAATATACTGGCTGACCCGAAAGGTAAGGAATGGCACGAAGGTTTCAAGAAGGGCGGCAGAGCAGCGGGTGAAGCGGCCTTCGACCTAATTACACACTTCGCACAGATGAAAGTTCCGGAAAAACTCGTCAGCGATTATTCCCCGGGCTCTGAGGTCTACAACAATCTTTGGTACGACATCATCGATACTGCAGAGCGTTTTAATGATCCGGGTAAATTTACTACCCTGATTGGCTATGAGTGGACTTCAGTTCCCAAAGGCTTCAACTTGCACCGCAACGTCATCCTGCGTGATAACGGTGATAAAGCGCGTCAAGTGCTTCCACTAACCACGCAGCCCCCCATTGGCACTCAGGATCCACTGGATTTGTATAAATGGCTGGCTGACTATGAGAAAAAAACCGGTGGCACGGCGTTAGCTATTTCCCATAACGGCAACCTGTCAAACGGTTGGATGTTCCCCACCGAAGATACCTATGCAGGTGGCAAGGTCGATAAGAACTATGTCGAATTACGCGCTAGGTGGGAACCACTGTACGAAGTTACGCAGATAAAAGGTGACGGTGAAACGCATCCTGTACTTTCGCCCAATGATGAGTTTGCCGACTATGGAACCTGGGATATAGGTAACCTGGATATTACTGAACTCAAGAAAGATGACATGTTGCAGCGCGAATACGCACGTGAAGCGTTAAAGAATGGGTTCAAGTTGGAGAAAAAACTCGGCACCAACCCTTATAAATTCGGCATGGTCGGTGCAACTGACAGCCACACCGGGCTGTCGACAGCGGAAGAAGAAAACTTTTTTGGTAAATCTACCAGCGTAGAGCCGTCTAAGACCCGCGTATCTCACCCTTTTATAAAATCGAAACTGGGTGAAATTTCGGGTGACATGTTGGTCGCTTCCGGCTACCAGGGTGTTTGGGCAAGCGAGAACACCCGTGAAGCTATCTTCGATGCCATGATGCGCAAGGAAACCTATGCTACAACCGGACCGCGTATACTGGTGCGCTTCTTCGGTGGCTGGGAGTACACCGATGATGATCTTCGCAGCCGCGCTCTGGCATTTTCCGGTTACAAAAAAGGTGTACCCATGGGTGGCGATTTAAAGAAAGCGCCTAAAGGCAAGAAAGCCCCCAACTTCATGGTTTACTCATTGCGTGATTACATCGGCGCCAATCTCGACCGCATACAAATCGTCAAGGGCTGGATGGACGAACAAGGCGAGACCCACGAAAAAGTCTACGATGTTGCCTGGTCTGATAATCGTAAACTCAACACCAAAGGTAAGTTACCACCCGTGGGTAACACTGTGGACTTGGAAGCAGCGGACTGGACTAACACTATCGGTGCTTCTGAACTTAAAGCGATATGGACCGACCCAGATTTTGATGCCAAAGAAAATGCGTTCTACTATGCCCGTGTGATCGAAATACCCACACCACGATGGATTGTTTACGACAAGGTGCGCCTGGGCGCTGAGCTTCCGAAGGATGCAGAATTGACCCATCAGGAACGTGCTTACACTTCTCCAATTTGGTACACAGCTAAATAGCCTAGAGATTTTTGCTGAACAAATGGTTACGTGAGCCCCTGGCTTTTGGTTCTCTAAAGGTTTTCCGCTAGGCCCGTATAAAATCCTCGGCTCAGCAGTGGGCGAAAGAGGCCGGATGAAAGGTAATACGCATGGATATCCGTCGCTCTGACCCGACTCTGCTGCGGCTGTATTATAGAAAAGATTATAGAAAAGAGCTCACACGATCGATGGTCCAGAAAGCAGCGATTCCACCAATGGCATAGGGTGTTGCCTTCTCAAGGGTCAAGGCTGTAATGCCATGTAACCTGTGCAGACCTACAAGCAGCACCGACACGGTCAATACAAATAGAATCTGTCCGGTTTCCACGCCAACATTGAACATGAGTAAGGCCAATGGCACCGCGTTTTGCGGGACGCCTATCTCGTACAGTGCTCCCGCAAAACCCAGGCCGTGAACCAGCCCGAAGGTAAAAGCGATTAACCAGGGATAACGCTCTGAAAGGGTCATCTGCCCCTGGTTCTTCCGGACGACTTCCACTGCCAGCAACATGATGCTCAATGAAATCACACCTTCTGTAGGTACCTGTGGAATATGTACCAGGTCCAGGGTCGCCAGTGCCAGGGTCAGGCTGTGTGCCAGGGTAAATGCCGTGACGGTTTTTAATAACGGCCATATGCCGGTCACGATCAGCAGCAAGGTCAACAGGAACAGAAGGTGATCAAAGCCTTCGAGGATATGGATCGTTCCCATACGCCAGTACGAGACTGCCAATTCCCCGTTGGTTATCTGTTCCGGAATGGTGAAAGAACTGTTATTGGAGCGCAGTATCGCAGAATGCTCGATACCATCCAGCAAGCTGATACGCACCACCACATCGGTTGGCACCGCGGAGAGCCCGTTAACACTCAGCATCGCTCCATGCAACGCCTGCCCGTCGGTAGAATACGATTTGGTCTCTATCATGGCGCCAGGCACGCGCCGGTTTGAACCAGGACCAAAGGGTTTGAAGAATTCCGGCATAATAGGAGTAATTGCCAGCACCTGCTCACCGAGGGTCGGTACCTTCCAGGTCACTTCTACCCAGCCGCCTTCCTGTTCAGTGACCTCCAGCAAAGCCGGCCGAAATTCATCGGCGGACGACTCAAACGACAAAGTAAGCAGGAACAGCACAAGGCACCACGCAAGCTTCAGGCGAAATTTACTAGCAGCCGTCATAATGATGCAGCGGCCTTAACCGGGTTTTTATTGGTCTCGGTTGAATCGGGAGCCTGCAGAATCCGGTCAACCGGAATCTCGTCAATAACAATCTCGTAACGGGTTTTCAGGTTCTCGAGAAAATCCACGTTGAATTGTTCTCGCTGTTCCAACTGCCAGTTCTCAAGCACGGCGGCTTGAACATTCTCGAACACTGCAGGTGGTGATTTCTCATAACTGTATACATAGACCAAGTGCACACCGTAACCCGACAGAACCGGACCATGCCATGCCCCCGGTTCCAGTTGCACCACGGCCTCGACGAAACCGGTTCCCATTTGCCGTGCCGCCTCTGTCGCTGTGACAGAAACGAAATTGTTCTGCAGAAGTATAAAACCATCCCCCACCTGCATGGATTCCTCGGTGGGTACACCTGCTGCCTGCAATTGAACCAATGCCTCCGCTGCATCTTCCAGTGTGTTGTTCGCACGAGAATCGGGATTGAAAAACACCTGGCTAAAAGTCATCCTGTCCGGCGACCGATAGGTCTCGCTGTTATCGTTAAAGTACTGTTCGAGTTCGCCGTCGGCCGGTTGTACCATCATTGCAAGATCGCTGGTCAAAAACTCGAGTTTTTGGGCCATACGCCGCCGGGTAATGGGGTCGTCCTCGTTCAGCCCCATCGCCACTGCCTGGCGGTAAAGAACGTCTTCTTTAATGTAGGACTGTATCAAACCATCAATTTCTTTACGTGTGGGTGGGCGATTCCAACGGCTCTCCCATTCCGAAATAAAGCCGTTGATACGAGCGGTATCCACGTGAACCGTGGTGTCGCGAAAATCTTCTTCCGGCGCCCCGAACAGCGCATAGGCACCATAGATACAGGCACCGATCATCAAAAACTGTATCAGGGGCTCGGTGAAAAGCCGGGTTAACTTATTACTCACAGGCAGTTCCCATTTCTTTCAAAGGATAAAACATCGTACTTTAATTGAATTTAGAACAAAAAGGAGACGCTTATGCGTCTCCTTTTTAACTCTACCCGGTTAACCCTTTCGTCTAAACTAGGCAGTGTCAGCTTTCTTTGCTAAATGCCTATGGGATATACCAAATAGGCGAGGTATAAACTCGCTCCTGCGTTGTCATCGGTACTTCGTCACCCATCGTGATACCAAAGCGTTTGGCGTCATAGGCGGTCCAGCGCGGTGTGGGAATCTCCAGCACACGCACATAGTAAAAGGCCTGATCAGAGCTGTTAAACCCCGGATCCTGCCAGACCGTGGTTAGCTGTGTATCACCAATTGAGTTAGTCCAGGTTGCTTGCGGTACGTTAACGGTATTGCCAACCGGAGGCAGTTTACCCGTTTTTGGGTCTGGCTTGCGCTGGTCTGACCAGGCGATGTCATAGACTCTTTCGTGCAATTCACCCTTGTTGTCGCGCCAGCCTTTTACCATTTGTACGCGGTCCAGAGCTCCTCCCATAGGATCCATCAATGCGGTAACGATAAAGTTTGGAGCCATACCCTTTTTAGCACGATGCAATTCGCCTCCCATGGGTACGCCCTTGCTATAACCCAGCTCGACATAATCCGATCTTTTGTCATCACCGGCTTTAAAGTCCCAGCCGCCGAACATCCGTACTTTCAGTCTGGTACCTGTCGTGGCGTAAACCTCTTTGCGTTTCATGGCATCCCAGAGCGCCGCGCGGGTATTATCGGTGGCCCAGATACCGGTAAGACCAGACGCGACTTCCGACCAGCCTTCCTGCGTGCCTATGTCGGCAGTCCTGAACGGTGTCTCCCAGCGTTCGGCATCTGGCTCGGATGAGGCATGCTTGCCCATAAAATTACTTTCTTCTTGCCCGGGGAGCCCCGTGTGGGAATCGCCGGCGCCCACCATACCAAACTGGAAGGGGTTAACACCGAATTGCTCCTGGTACTTCAGCCCCCGCTTCAAACCCGACCGAGCATACGACCCGGGAAGCATCTCATTGGTTACCTTTACACTGAAAGACAGGTTGCCGAGGTCCCATGTCTCGTAGTCAGCAAACTCATCGTCAGGCGACAGGAATGGGTGAGCCTCACCGTCTCCTTTGATCTGGGTTGCTTCATAAAGTGGTTCCCAGCGTTTTCTCGCAGTCACATAAGACTCGTCGAGTGGCTTGCCGGTAGACTTGTTCGGCGAGTACGTATAGAGAGTTTCCGCGAACATCAAGCCGCTGCTCCAGTTACCGTTATGCGGGATCGCTAGCACCTTGCCACCGGTATTCTTCTCATAGGTCTCCAGAACTTTCCACAGATCCGCAGGGTCCTGGCTCCCCGCAGTGCCCGTCGAGGTGAACGGCAAAACATCCCGGGTCTTGTCGCCGTTGTCCCTGTAAATCACCACCCGGTGCAGGTTGTCGCCCATCGGGTTCGACGTCCACTCATAAGCAATAAATGCGGTGAACTTGCCCGGGTCATTGAATTTTTCAGCGGCCTCAACCTCCTGCTTCCAGCCGGGGGCTATCATCTTCGGGTCGCTGACATCCCAAGGCAATGTTTCGTTGCCAAATGCCTTGATGATCTCGTCGGTGACCTGCCTTGTATTCCCTGCCTTTAGCATGTCATGCCAGCGAACACCCTCAGGTTCGGCCATTATGTAGGGGTCGCCATCGGCTATACGCTGATAAAACCCCCATACATCGGAGTGGTCTGAGATGACCATCCAGTCCATTGGCCGTCTCAGTTTAACTTTCCACCCCTTGAAGGACGTCATCTCTTCACCGAGACCGAACCTATAGGTTTCCTCAGGGCCCAGCGAGGCCCCCCAGAGCGCTGCGTCCGCTGATACCGACGTATGAATATGGGGATCGCCAAAATAGACCTGGGTGGGGTGCTCGGCAGGAGCGACATACACTTTTTCTTTTTCCGCGGCTTGCGCGGATGAGATTAATAAAACACTCGCCATACAAAAAAGTGCTGAATAGAGTTGCTTGCTCATTAGTAGACCCTCCAAGGATTATGCGTATCCGAAAACCCGGGCAATAATCCACAAAATGTTACTGGAGAACATATTTTCAGCCAGAGCTGTCAGTCGCTATCGCTCTCCTGCGTTACCATCTGCTGGTCCAGCCATTCGATGAAAAGCTGGTATATCAGGGCCAACACCACCGCACCCACGAACAAACCGATAATACCGGACACAATCATGCCACCAATGGCTCCGAGCAGAATCACCAGCATTGGCACAGACACTCCGCGACCGAGCAAGAGGGGTTTAAGAAAAGTGTCACTGATACTGACGACAAGCGCAAAAATGGCAAATAGTGTGGCGCTGGTCGTATCGTAAGCAGAGAAGGCATAAGCTGCTATCGGACCCAGCACCAACAGTGGGGGCAGCTGCACGACGGCGCACATCAACACCAGGCCCGCCCATAATCCCGCGAGTGGAATCCCCATTACCACCAGACCAATGGCGGAGGCCGTTGCCTGGATTACAGCGATACCCAGCACACCCTGAGCCACACTGCGTACAGTCGCTGTAGCGAGTTGCACGTAATGATCCCCTTTCTCGCCTGTCAGGCGCTGACTGAGCCGAGTCATGAACGCGGTAATAACCTCTGCACTTGCCATAAAGACACCGGCGATAATCGTGGCAAACGCAAACTTCAGAATAGTCGCTCCCGAACTCGCGATGGCGCGCAACGCAATACTGCCAGCTTCCTTTATCTGTTCGTGAAATTTGTGGGCTGTCGCCTCGAAATCCTGCGACGCCGGTAACCATACCTCGTAAACTTTTTCGCCGATCAGGGGCCAGTTTTTCACCTTTTCAGTCGGAGCGGGTACTTTCAGCGTTCCTTCCTGCCACTCGGTGGCCACCTCCCTCGCGGTCTCTACGGAAGATGCGGCGAGCTTGAAACTCGGTACGGTGATGAGCAAAGTGAGGAGGACCGTGATCACAATCGCGGAGGTTTTCTCACTGATACCAAGCTTGTTCGACAGCCATTGGCAAACCGGGTACAGGGCAACGGCTAGAATTGCGGCCCAGGCCAACAGGTCGATAAATGGCGAGACGATCCGAAAGCCCCACAGCAGGAGCAAGAGGATCAACCCAAGGCGGAGCATCACCTCAATAGATCGTTGTACCATCTGTCGGGCCTGTGTCGTACTTTCCCATTTACCCATGCGCAGTTTCCCTGTTCTTGTGTGTGGTATCTGGAAGTGTAGTTGAGCTCATCACAGCACGCCAACGCCAACTGGCGCCGCCGGACAGCGCCTACCAAAGGTACTTTGCTGGTAGCATATTAGACGCAGGCACGACGATTTTTCGATGGGGGAGTCTTTGGGGCATTAGGCAAAACCACCCCCTTGCGTAAAAATCCTATTTCTACTCGGCTAGAGACGGCCACCAGCATATAATGCGTGCTTATTCAAAGGTCGGCGAAAAAGATAAATGGCAGGTTTAGAAGAAAACCAGGGAATTGAAGCAGAAACTAGCTCAACAGAGGCCCCGAGACGGGTAGGTTTCGTGAGCCTCGGGTGCCCGAAAGCACTGGTGGATTCTGAGCGAATTCTGACCCAGTTGAAGCTGGATGGTTACGACATTAGTCCGAGCTATGCCGATGCCGATGTAGTGGTGGTAAATACCTGCGGCTTTATCGATTCAGCTAAACAAGAATCCATGGATGCTATCAATGAGGCGGTGAAGGAGAACGGCAAGGTTATTGTTACCGGCTGCATGGGCAAAGGGACCGATGCTGACGCCATCAAGATGGCCAATCCGGATGTGCTGAGTGTGAGTGGCCCGGCGGATTACGACAGTGTGGTTGGTGCTGTACATGAGTATTTACCACAGCAAGCGGATGATGGTGGTCAGGCACGCGATAAGGACAGCGATATAGATAGTGAGCACAATCCCTATGTAGACTTGTTGCCGCCCCAAGGGATCAAGCTGACACCGCCGCATTACGCCTACTTAAAAATTTCTGAAGGCTGTAATCATCGATGCACGTTTTGCATTATTCCCAATATGCGGGGTGATTTGGTCAGCCGTCCGATCTCCGATGTGGTGGAGGAAGCGAAGAAACTGGTTGAATCCGGTGTGCGTGAGCTGTTGGTGATTTCCCAGGATACCAGCGCCTATGGAGTCGATGTGAAATACAAGCTGGACTTCGTGGATGGCTCTGCACTAGAAACACGAATGCAGGATCTGGCCGTTGCATTGGGTGAGCTGGATGTTTGGGTGCGGCTGCACTATGTGTACCCTTACCCCCATGTCGATAAGGTTATCCCCTTAATGGCGGAGGGAAAAATTCTGCCTTATCTGGATATTCCCTTCCAGCATGCCAGCCCAAAAATTCTTAAATTGATGAAGCGCCCTGGCAACCAGGAAAAAGTACTGGAAAGAATTAAAGCCTGGCGAGCCATCTGCCCCGATCTCACCATACGCAGTACTTTTATTGTTGGCTTCCCCGGTGAAACTGAAGAAGATTTCCAAATGCTGCTGGATTGGCTGGAGGAAGCGGAATTGGATCGTGTGGGCTGTTTTAAATATTCCCCTGTTGAAGGTGCAAGGGCTAATGAGTTACCCGACCCTGTACCTGAGGATATTCAGCAGCAACGCTGGGAGCGGTTTATGGAAATCCAGCAAGCTATTAGTGCTAGGCGCTTACAGCGAAAAGTGGGACAGACACTGGACGTGTTAATTGATGAGGTGGATGAGGAAGGTGCTATTGGTCGCTCGGCTGCAGATGCGCCTGAGATTGATGGCAATGTCTATATCAATGATATAGAGGCTGTTGAGGCGCTCGGTCTTCAGCCTGGAGATAGGGTAGAAGTGGCCATCGAGCATGCCGATGAGTATGACCTTTGGGGGCAGTTAGTCTAGAGAAAGTTTGTAGCTGACTCTACTTATTTACCTAATGGCACAAAAAATGGCTACCTTCTCGGGTAGCCCTTTTTTATTTAACGGGTTAGTCAGCCAGCAGTTAGTGCTGGTGACCACCTGGCCCATGTACATGACCATGTTCGAGCTCTTCTTCAGTGGCTTCACGAACCGTATCAATTTTGACATCGAAGGTTAAATCTTTGCCGGCCAGAGGGTGATTTCCATCGACAGAGACCATGTCATCGGTCACGCTCGTCACGACAACCGATACTGGGCCATTAGGTGTCTGTGCTTCAAAGCGCATACCCACAGTCATCTCTTCAACCTGGAAGGATGCACGAGGAACTTCTTGGACCATTTGCTCTTGGCGTTCACCGTAGGCTTCTGCTGCTTCGATGGTGACGACCATAACATCACCTTCTGTCTTACCATCCAATTCCTTCTCGAGGCCTGGGATAATATTTTTGTGCCCATGTATATAGGACAGTGGGTCTTTTTCTACGGAAGAGTCCAGCTCTGTGCCGCTTTCATCGGTGAGTCTGTAGTGAAAAAGCACTACAGCGTTTTCAGAAATGATCATTGGGGATCCTTTAGTTCGGTATCAATAGGGGACAGGGGCAGCATTATCCCTGATGCAGTTTCTTTTGCCAAGAAACGGGGCGACAGAAGGAAGGGGGCTGGCTACCAAAAAAATCTTTTTTCTGACCGCTTTGGCACCTTTTGGTCATGTAGTGCTCCTCTCTTTGACGACTATCTTCACAGGCTGAAACTGAATTTTATTGATCATCCTTTATCTGCTGTGGGCTTGCGCCAAAGTAACCGCTCGCAGGTGAGCCTCGCTAGGGGCTGTTTTTGCTTAAACTACTACCTGTAGTGTTTTATCTGGCAAGAGGCACAATATCTTGTATACTAAACCTCGTTTTACGGTAATTGCTGATAGCCAGAAAGCAGTCATAATTCACTATAAAAAACTGCAAAAACAAGGTGGGAATCGTCTCCAAGCCCACAAATTAAGGCCATACAGCGGTACCCCAGTCATTCATGCAATAGGGGAAGCAGATCCATTATGTCGATTGAAGCATTGAAAACCACGGATGAGCCAGGTCCCATCGAAATCAAACTACAATCCGCCTCGGACGATATCTGGGATAAGAAATACCGCCTTAAGGATAAAGAGGGTAATCCTGTCGATGAAACAATTGATGCAACCTACCGTCGTGTTGCTCGAGCATTGGCTGATGTTGAAGAGGAAGGAAAGCGAGAGTTGTGGCATCAGCGGTTTTTATGGGCATTGCGCAATGGCGCTATTCCTGCGGGGCGGATTATTTCCAATGCCGGTGCACTGGAGCACAAGCCATCCACCTCAACAATTAACTGTACGGTGTCCGGTATTGTTGAGGACTCCATGTTGGACATCCTTGAAAAAAACCTTGAGGCAGGTCTAACGTTGAAAGCCGGTTGTGGTATTGGCTACGAATTTTCTACGTTGCGTCCCAAGGGTGCTTATGTCTCTGGTGCGGGGGCTTACACTTCTGGCCCACTATCCTTCATGGATATCTTCGACAAGATGTGTTTCACCGTGTCTTCTGCCGGTGGGCGCCGTGGTGCTCAGATGGCAACCTTTGATATAAGCCATCCAGATGTGGTCGAGTTTATCCGTGCCAAGCGTGAAGATGGTCGGCTGCGCCAGTTCAACCTGTCACTGCTGATCACCGAAGGGTTTATGGAGGCAGTGAAGAGTGATGACGATTGGTCGCTGAGCTTTCCGGTTTTACGCAAAGAAATAGAGCAGGGCACAGTAGACCCTGCAGATGAAACACTGTTGTGGCGTGAGTTTCCTACCACAAAAGGGTATATCACTAATGATGCAGGGCTGGTGGCCTGTCGTATTTACCGTACGGTAAAAGCGCGTCAGCTGTGGAATGTCATCATGACATCCACCTACGATTACGCTGAACCAGGTTTTATTCTGATCGACAAAGTTAATCAGCAGAACAACAACTGGTTCTGTGAAAATATTCGTGCCACTAACCCCTGCGGTGAACAGCCATTGCCACCTTATGGTAGCTGTTTGCTGGGGTCAGTTAATCTGACCAAATTTGTATTGGACCCCTTTACCGAAAATGCCCGTTTTGATTGGGATAACTTCCGGGAAGTGGTGTCTGTGTTCACGCGGATGCTCGACAACGTGGTGGAAATCAATGGTCTGCCTTTAGAAGGTCAGCGAGAAGCTATTTTAAATAAGCGTCGCCACGGTATGGGCTTCCTTGGGTTGGGTTCCACCATGACCATGCTGCGCACACCTTATGGTAGTCCTGAATCGTTGGAGCTGACCGAACAGGTTTCTCGTGAGTTGGCATTGGCTGGATGGCGTGCAGGTTTGGAACTGGCCAAGGAAAAAGGTGCGGCTCCTATCATGGACGAAGAATTTGAAGTCACTGAGTCTATGCTCCGCCTTCGCCCTGAAATGGCTAATGACGGTATTGTGGTGGGCGATAAGCTCAAGGGTAAGATATTGCACGCCCGATACAGTAAATACATGCAGAAAGTGGCCGAGGCCGATCCTCAATTAGTGGAAGATCTCGCTGATGTGGGTTGCCGTTTTACTCATCACTCCTCTATTGCGCCCACGGGTACTATTTCACTGTCACTGGCTAATAATGCCAGCAATGGTATCGAGCCAAGTTTTGCCCATCATTATTCCCGCAATGTGATTCGCGAGGGTAAGAAGTCCAAAGAGAAAGTGGATGTGTTCTCCTATGAAATGCTGGCCTACCGTGAACTGATTAACCCGAATGCCATGCCTTTTTCTGAGAGTGAAGGAGAAAAGTTACCCGACTACTTTATTACCAGTGATGATATTAATCCCAGACAACACGTGGATGTACAGGCAGCAGCCCAGAAGTGGGTAGATTCCTCTATTTCAAAGACTATCAATGTGTCCACGGATTGTGACTTTGACGAGTTCAAGGATATTTATCTCTACGCCTATGAAAATGGCCTCAAGGGGTGCACCACTTTCCGCTTTAACCCGGAAGCCTTCCAAGGCGTCTTGGTGAAAGAGAAAGACCTAGAGGCAACGACCTATCAGTTCACCTTGGAAGACGGTTCAACGGTGGACCTGAAGGGGAATGAAGAGGTGGAATACGACGGCGAGACACATACCGCTGCGAACCTGTTCGATGCCTTGAAAGAAGGCTATTACGGCAAATTTTGATCGGAAGAATCAACATGACAGTTAAACTCGATAAAAAAATTATAGGCTACAAAGTTGTCACGCCCTCTAATGACGATGCTATACCGGAGTCTCAACCTGTGGCGGTAGAGCGTGCCATTGAGCAGATGACTGAGAATGTCAGTCGTCCCGAAGAGCTGCCTGGTGCGACCTATAAGGTAAAAACACCCCTCTCTGAACATGCACTCTACATCACCATCAACGACATTGTGCTGAACCCTGGGACTGACCACGAGCAGCGTCGCCCCTTCGAGATTTTTATTAACTCGAAAAATATGGATCAGTTCCAATGGGTGGTCGCATTGACCCGGGTTATTTCAGCGGTGTTCCGCAAGGGCGGTGATTGCACCTTCTTGGCCGAAGAGCTGAAGGCGGTATTTGACCCCCAGGGTGGTTACTTCAAGCGAGGCGGTAAATTTATGCCGTCACTGGTGGCCGAAATTGGTGAAGCCATTGAAGACCACTTGACCAAAATTGGGATGTTGAAAGGGCCGGAGTTGGGCGATCATCAGAAGGCTATTTTGGCAGAAAAGCGTGCCGAGTATGAGGCGGCGACCCAGCCTTCAGTGGCGGCTGCCAGTGCACCCACAAGTGAGGCGAATCCATTCCCGGAAACAGCCCAGCTGTGCCATAAATGCATGACCAAGGCATCCATTTTGATGGATGGATGTCTGACCTGTTTGAACTGTGGTGATTCTAAGTGCGGATAAAAGAAGACTAAGAATACAGTGTGATAATCCGCACTAGGAGGGGAGATTAGCCGGGCTTTAGTCCGGTTTTTTTTCGCCTACAGATTGCAATACCGCTCTATTTTTACTTGCGCTCGTTCAGCCCTTTGATAATAGAGCCGACAACCTCTTCAGATGAATGCCGATCACAGTCTATGGTGATATTGGCGTAGCGGCGATACAGTTCAGTGCGTTCAGTGAACAGATCATCAAACCCCTGGTCGGAGTGACACGCAATGCCACGGGTTTCGTAATCGTGAATACGTTCTCGGAGGGTTTGTAGTGGCGTGTCCAGATAAACGATGGTTGAGTTTTTTGCAAGATGTGCCATTCCTGCAGCGCTGTACACAGCGCTACCCCCGGTGGCAATGACTGAATTTTGTGTGTCGATGCTGATGAGTACTGACTCTTCGATTTGGCGCAGCGCCAGATAGTCAGTGTTATCCATGATTTGTTGCAGGGTTTTCCCCTCGCGAACCTGAATAAGCACATCAGTATCCAGAAAGTCCTTACCCAAGGCTTTTGCCAGTAATAGACCGTTGGTACTTTTTCCCGCACCTGGCATACCTATCAGAACGATGTTGTTTTTCACTGGTTGGGCTTCCTATTTCTGATACGGATCAACGCTACTCTCTGATTGCTACTAGAGTGATGCTTTAACAAAATCCATTAGTCGGGTGATTGCTTCGCTGGGTTCGTTGCTCTGATCAATCAAGCTGATACCCACCTTCCCCAGTTTGGGCAGCTTTTCTGAAGGTTTCAATATACGCAAATTTTCGGGCACGGTACTCTTGGCCAGCACAGTGACTCCTAACCCCTCATCAATGGCCGCCTGAATACCAGTAAGGTCGGGAATGGTATAGACGATGCGCCAATCCCGTTGGTTGTCTCTGAGTTTTTCAATGCCACGTTGGCGGTAAATACAGCCCTTGGGTGCCACGATTAATGGCAGTGGTACTTGCAGGTGAGCATCGTGGTCGGTGCCGGTGACCCATACCAGATCGTCTTCTTTTACCAGATTGTCTCCCGCTGCGGATGGATCATCGTGTAAGGCTAGAATCAGATCGTAGCGGTGGCGTTCGGGTTCCGACAATAACTGTTTACTCAGGGCACAGTTCACTTCGAGGGTGACATTGGGGTAGGCCTGAGCAAAGCGCCCCACGATTTTTGGCAGCAGGGTGGTGGCGAATTCGCTGGGAATACCAAAGTGAATTTTGCCGCTAACCGACGTTTTGCTGAACTGGGCGACGGCTTCATCATTGATTGCCAGCATCTGTTTGGCGTAGCGGAACAACAGCTGGCCCGATTGGCTCAGTTCAAGTTGCTGGCCACTGCGAATCAACAGGGTTTGCTCCAGTAGTTGTTCCAGACGTTTGATCTGCAAACTGATGGCGGGCTGAGAGCGCCCGAGCCATTGGGCAGCTTGGGTGAAGCCGCCTAATTCAATCACCGTAACAAAGGCTCGAAGTAAGTCAGTTGGCAGGTTTTTCATGGCATCTTAGGCTATGCGATAGCTATAAGTATTATTAATGATGGGATTTTAACTATTAATTTTACCAATTCATAGCTGACCGTTAACATGGCTGTTTTTAACCCACCTATCATGTGCCATTACATCGGAACATCATGTCCAAAAGGTACCTATGACTACTGATACAACGACTGACTTGAAAGCCACGCCACTCAAGGCACTGCACTTGGAGCTAGGTGCCCGGATGGTGCCCTTTGCAGGTTATGAAATGCCCGTTCAATATCCAGATGGCATCAAGACCGAGCACTTACACACTCGCCAACACGCGGGCTTATTTGATGTGTCCCATATGGGGCAAGTCGTCATTACCGGTGACGGTGTTGCGGCTGCTTTGGAGAAGCTGGTGCCGGTGGAATTAGAAACGCTGGGGCTTAATAAGCAGACCTATGCGTTGTTCACCAATGAGCAGGGCGGCATTCTGGATGATCTGATGATTGTTCGCTGGGCGGAAGACTGTTTTTTTCTGGTAGTGAATGCTGCCTGTAAAGAGCAGGACATTGCTTACTTAAGACGTGCGCTCCCAGGCTTCGAGATTGAATATTTGGAGGGGCGTGGATTGTTGGCACTTCAAGGGCCTGCCGCGGTGGATGTGATGGCCCAACTGGCCCCCGATGTTCGTGAGCTGGTCTTTATGACCGGTAGCCGGGTTATTCTTGAAGGTTCTGATTGTTATATCACTCGGTCGGGTTACACCGGAGAAGATGGTTTTGAAATTTCTGTACCTGCTGGGTCTGCGGAAGCATTGGCTCGTAAGCTGGTATCCTTCGAACAAGTGAATGCTGTTGGGTTGGGTGCTCGGGATTCTCTGAGGTTGGAAGCCGGGTTGTGCTTGTATGGTCACGACCTCGATACTGAAACAACGCCTATTCAGGCATCGTTACTCTGGAGTATCAGCAAGTCCCGTCGTGCCGATGGGGTGAAAGCTGGTGGTTTTCCCGGCGCCGAGATTATTTTTAACGAGCAGGCCAATGGGGCGCCCCGCAAGAGAGTGGGCCTGAAGGTGGAGGGGCGTGCACCTGTCAGAGAAGGCGCTGAATTGGTTAATGCCGAAGGTGAACAGGTGGGGGTGGTGACCAGTGGTGGTTTTGGCCCGAGTCTGGAAGCACCGTTGGCTATGGGGTATGTGACAACAGAATATTCGGCAGTGGGTACTCAGCTCAATGCCATGGTGCGAGGCAAGCCTCGTCCGGTGACTGTGGAGAAAATGCCTTTTGTACCTCAGCGTTATTACCGTGGGTAAGAGCCGAGGGCTAGCCAGAGAAAACACACTAGTTCACAAAAGATGAACAACTCAGAGATGAACAAACCAGAAATGAACAGGTAGAGACACCAAATATGAAGTCACTGGCAGAACTGGAAAACAGCAATGAATTTATTCGCCGCCATATTGGTCCTTCTGAGGATGACCAACAGGCGATGCTGGAGAGTATCGGCTATGAAGGAATGGACTCATTTATCAGTGCTGTTGTGCCCGATAATATCCGCTCCAGCCACTCGCTTGATTTGGGTGATCCCACCACAGAACAGGAGGCGTTGTCAGAGCTACGCGCCATTGCCAGTCAGAACCGGGTATTGAAAAACTTTATTGGTCAGGGCTATTACAACTGCATTACGCCCAATGTGATTTTGCGAAATGTGTTTGAAAGCCCCGCTTGGTACACGGCTTATACCCCGTATCAACCAGAAATTTCTCAGGGGCGCTTAGAAGCACTGCTGAACTTCCAGACCATGATTACTGATCTGACGGGAATGGATCTTGCCAGTGCATCTCTGCTGGATGAAGCTACGGCTGCGAGTGAGGCAATGACCCTCTGCCAGCGTATGTCCAAATCCAAGGGGCAAGTATTTTTTGTGGATCAGCATTGTTTGCCGCAAACCATTGAGGTGGTAGAAACCCGTGCAGAGCCAATGGGGCTTGAGGTTGTAGTGGGTAATCCTGCTGATGTTGGTGAGCATGATTGTTTCGGCGTGTTACTACAGTATCCCGGTGTGGATGGCGCCATTCGCGACTTTTCTGGCGTGATTGAAGCGGCACATCAACAGAAAGCATTGGTGGTGATGGCCGCTGATATTCTCAGCTTGTTATTGCTGAAAAGCCCCGCGGAATTGGGTGCTGATGTGGCCATTGGTTGTACGCAGCGTTTTGGTGTGCCGTTGGGTTTTGGTGGCCCTCACGCGGCTTACATGGCCACCCGTGATTCATTTAAGCGCTCCTTGCCGGGTCGCTTGGTGGGTGTTTCACTCGACAGTCGAGGCAAGCCAGCCTACCGATTGGCGCTGCAAACCCGTGAGCAG
>JBALVP010000119.1:0-4814 GCA_036961395.1 Porticoccus sp. | reverse complement strand
ATAGTATTTGGAGCCGTAGTGACCTTTGGGTTGTTTGTGGTGATGTCTGTGTTGATTGCACCAGGTGATACGGGCTCAGCGGACAGCAAGATTCAAAAAATTGCCGATATCTGGCAATCAGACCGTACTATTTCTGATCAAATCAAAGCGCTGACGCCAGAGAAACCTGACACACCCGTGGAGCCACCCCCGGATTTGCCTGACCTGAAAATGGACGTAGCTCCACCTGTGGGTGCAGTGAGCATGGCGGCACCCAATATGGACGCGTTGAAAATAGGTTTGGGTGGCAGCTTTGCCCGTGACTCAGATTATATTCCCATCTATGTTCCCCAGCCGGACTACCCACCCATGGCTCGCAGGCGAGGTATCAGTGGCTATGCGGTGATTGAGGTCACCATTACTGAGACCGGTGGCGTGCGTGATCCGACGTTGATCGAGGAATACCCCGAGAACAAGGGCTTTGGTAAATACGCATTGCGAGCCGCTAAAAAATTGAAGTACAAACCGCGAGTGGTTGATGGTGTGGCGGAAGAAGTCCCCGGCGTGTTTTATAAATTCAGCTTTCAGATGGCAAACTAGAGATCTTTTTGATTAAGCTCATGACAGGAAAGATGACGGACAAGATGCGGCTGAGCGGGAAGCCTTTACGGTGGCTGCTGCTGTGTTCTGTGGTGACACTATTTCCCTTTGGGCTGCAGATGCTTTCTGGTCTTGAAGTAGGCTCTGGTCTTGTAGGTGCAGGCTTTGCCTATGGCGATGAAGAAAATGCCGTGTCAGATAAGGCTGATAAGAGGAAATACCAGAATGCTAAAACCCGTAAGCGACAGTCCGTTGGACAGAAATGTGCCACCAAGCTGGAAGCGGTACAAAAGGTTCTTGGTGGTGAGGGTGACCCGAGTGATCAACAGTTGTCAGGTCTTGTTGCCCAGTTGAAAGGGTTTATGACGAAGAGTTGTAGCAGTAGCTACGAGAAATCTCAGGTCTACAACTTACTGGGTTTTGTGTACTACTCGCTGGATAACTATCAAAAAGCCACTGCCAGCTACAGGGCAATGGTGGCTGAGCCTGAAGTGGATGAGCGTCAAAAAATAGATACGTTTTACACCCTTGCTCAACTCTACTTGATGCTTGAAGACTATCGCAGTGCGGCGCAACAGCTCGAAGCCTGGATGACGGCATCATCCATTGTCAGTCCCGATGGCAAAGTTCTATTGGCTCAGGCCTATTATCAGTTGGACCGTAAAGCCGAGGCATTACAGCTGGTCAGTGCTGCAATTGAGTCCGTTGAGGCTAAAGGCGGGATACCAAAAGAACATTGGTGGTCACTTCAGAAAGTCCTTTATTTTGAGAAAACCGGCTCTCAAGGAACGGCGGAAGACTCTCAAGGAAAGACGGCAGATTACCAGAAAGTCATTTCTATTCTGAAAAAGCTTATCACCTACTACCCCAGCCACAGTTATTGGCGTCAGCTGGGTGGCATGTATGGGCAGATGGAAGAGGAAGGCCATCGTTTAGCCTCTCTGGATATTCTCTATTTGGATGAGGCGCTGACCAAGAGTCAGGACTTAATGTCTCTCGCTTACCTCTATTTGGGTGCCGGCGTTCCCTACCGTGCTGCCCAAGTTATTGAAGAGGGTGTGAAGCAAGGTGTGATCGAGCGTTCGGGCAAAAATATGGAAATACTGGGTGGTGCTTGGCAGCAGGCCAGAGAAACCAAAAAAGCATTGGTTGCTCTGGAGGAGGCTGCGAAGTTATCGGATAAAGGGGCTATTTGGTCTCGTCTCGCCATGGTCTATTTGGACCTGAATGAGCATGCCAAAGCCGTACATGCGGCACGTAATGCCTTAAAAAAAGGTAACTTGAAAAAACCGTCCTACACACAAATGACACTGGGCAATGCGCTGGTGAATTTGCACTGCTATGAGGATGCTGTCGAGGTGTTTCGTGATGCCGCCAAAAGGCAGAAAGGCCGGGTAACTGCCGAGAAATGGGTTGAGTATGTGTCCGGTGAAGCGACACGTAGAGATCGTCTGATCGAGAGTGGTGCTAATATTTCTGGTTGTCAGCTACGTTAGTCACGGGGTACCGTGACTAACCGAAAGGGAGCTACGAATAAAAAACTAGGGATGGGGCACCATGTCAGTAAGAAAAGCATTCTACTCCATGATTTTCTAAAATAAGGAATAGCCATGAACACCTACCCAAGAACATTCTCACATATTGGAATTTCCGTTCCTGACGTTGAAAAAGCAGTCGAGTTTTACAGCAACGTTATGGGTTGGTATCAGATAATGCAGCCTACCGTTATTGCCGAAGAATCAGATACGCCAATAGGACAAATGTGTATTGATGTGTTTGGCAAAGGCTGGGGCTCTTTTAAAATTGCTCACATGTCTACTGGCGATAAAATCGGTGTCGAAATGTTTGAGTTCAAAAATAATGAAAGCCCAAAAGACTTTGAATACTGGAAGACAAGCACTTTTCACTTTTGTGTTCAGGATCCGGACATTGAAGGCTTAGTAAAAAAGATCGTGGAACACGGCGGTAAACAGCGCATGCCTATCCGCGAATATTACCCTGGCGAAAAGCCCTACAAGATGTGCTACGTCGAAGACCCTTTTGGTCTTATCTTCGAGGTTTATTCCCATAGTTATGAATTAACCTATTCACAGGGTGCGTACTAAAGCGTCCAGCTAATTAAAGCAATTAAAATTAAAGGGGTCGTAACGATTATTTTTTGAGTAGCTATTGGATAGATGAAATCTATTAGACAAGAATGTAAATGTAACGAATTCTTTTGAATAAAAACCCCGACAGATGATTCTGTCGGGGTTTTTTGTTTAATGGAGGGAGGCTTGGTAATCAGTAGAAATTAGTTTATTTCAACTGTTCCAAATCTCTTACCGCACCTTTATCCGCACTCGTCGCCAGCAACGCGTAAGCTTTCAATGCCGCTGTAATCTTGCGAGGCCGTTTCTCTTCCGGCTGCCAGCCTTTCTTATCACGAGCCGTTCTTCGGCTTTCCAGTTCCTGATCAGGCAGTGCAACATTGATTGTCCGTTTTGGAATATCAATTTCAATGGTATCGCCTTGTTCAATCAAACCAATGGCGCCACCGGCTCCAGCTTCAGGTGATACATGGCCAATGGATAAGCCGGAAGTACCTCCCGAGAAACGACCATCGGTAATTAGTGCACAGGCTTTGCCTAATCCTTTGGATTTCAGGTAGCTGGTGGGGTACAGCATTTCCTGCATACCGGGGCCACCCTTTGGGCCTTCGTAGCGGATAATCACTACATCACCTTCTTTGACTCGGTCATTGATGATGTCATCAACGGCTTTATCTTGGCTTTCGCAGATATAAGCGGGGCCGGAGAACTTGTGAATAGATTCATCGACACCGGAGGTTTTGACCACGCAGCCATCGAGGGCGATGTTGCCATAAAGTACGGCCAGCCCACCTTCCAGGCTGTAGGCATTTTCCAAGCTGCGAATACAACCATTGGCTCTGTCGGCATCCAGTGAATTCCAGCGAGTATCTTGGCTAAAGGCTTGTTGTGTAGGGATTCCTGCAGGGCCTGCTTTAAAGAATTTGGCGGTCGCCTCATCAATGTCTTTATTCACTGGGCGCATAATGTCCCAGCGATCCAATGCTTCAGCCAGTGTCGGCATATGTACGGTAGAGCCATCGGTATGGAGCAATCCGGCACGATCCAGTTCGCCGAGAATACCGAAGACACCACCCGCCCGGTGAACATCTTCAACATGGTATTCAGGGGTGTTGGGGGCCACCTTACACAGTTGAGGCACTTTGCGAGACAGTCGGTCGATATCCGCCATGGTGAAATCAACATCTGCTTCTTGAGCGGCGGCCAGCAGGTGAAGAATGGTGTTGGTGGAACCGCCCATGGCGATATCCATGGTCATGGCATTTTCAAAAGCGTTAAAGCTGGCAATGGAGCGGGGCAATACAGAGAGGTCGTCTTCTTCGTAATACTGCTTGCTCATTTTCACAATCAAGTGGCCGGCATCTTCAAACAGCATGCGTCGATCAGCATGGGTGGCCAGCGTGGTGCCGTTGCCGGGCAGTGACAGCCCTAAGGCTTCGGTAAGGCAGTTCATGGAGTTGGCGGTAAACATGCCTGAGCAGGAACCACAGGTGGGGCAGGCCGAACGCTCGTATTCCTCTGCCATTTCATCGGAGACGGAGGGGTCGGCAGCAATGACCATGGCATCGACCAAGTCCAGCTTGTGTTCGGACAGTTTGGTTTTTCCTGCTTCCATCGGGCCACCAGAGACAAAGATGGCGGGGATGTTCAGCCGTAACGCGGCCATCAACATGCCGGGTGTGATTTTGTCGCAGTTGGAAATACAGACCAAGGCATCAGCGCAGTGTGCGTTGACCATGTATTCCACCGAATCCGCGATAATGTCGCGGGAAGGCAGGGAGTAGAGCATGCCGTCATGGCCCATGGCGATGCCATCATCCACAGCGATGGTGTTGAACTCTTTGCCCACACCGCCAGCCTTGGCAATTTCTGCCGCTACGAGCTGACCCATGTCTTTTAGGTGTACATGGCCGGGAACAAATTGGGTAAACGAGTTGGCGATAGCGATAATGGGTTTGTTGAAATCATCATCTTTCATGCCCGTGGCTCGCCACAGAGCGCGCGCCCCCGCCATGTTTCTGCCTTTGGTGGTGGTGTGTGAACGATATACTGGCATGGTTAAAACCTTTCAATCAGTGTGGCTAATAGTGAGTCAATCCGGGCGTAAGGATACCAAAGTACGGTTCAGATGATTAGCGGCGCTTA
>JBALVP010000118.1:0-4850 GCA_036961395.1 Porticoccus sp. | reverse complement strand
GTACAAATGCTCTGGCCTTACCGCTGATAGTGGCATCTGATGGGCCATTTAAAGGTTGTATGATTAATTGATTTTGTTGGTAGCTGAGTCGCCAGCCGATACCGGCATCTTCTACTGAAATCTTTAGTACTCGATCCGTGAGAAATTCTAGGTCTCCATCAGCGATGGGTTCTAACAAAAACTGCTTTAGCAATCGCTCTAACAAAAATTTTTGTGGCGAGAATGGCGCTAATCGAAGGATAGAAAACAAGGCGGGCTCCATGCGGTGGAGTAGCAGAGCGGGAAGTGTTGTTGTAACCGATAATTTTTTTTCCAAAAGAGTGTCTCCAGAAAGTTCTACGGGTATTATTTTACCCGATTTTCAACAGCCCAAACGGCAGCTTCAACTCGTGAGCGAAGCCTCAGTTTTTTCAACAGGTGTTTAACATGTACTTTTACAGTGGCTTCAACAATATTTAATTGTCGCCCAATCATTTTATTGCTGAGTCCTTCTGCAATCATTTTAAGAATTTCTTTTTCTCGACGGGTGAGCGAGTTGTAGCCATCCCCTTTGTCTTTTCCGGAGCTGTCACGAAATGCTCTGGCGAGCACTTCGGTAAGGTTTTCAGATAAAACCATCTTGCCTGAGCAAGCTTCGCGGATTCTATCGACTAACCGTTCAGGCTCCATATCTTTGAGTAAATAGCCATCTGCGCCAGCTTTGAGAGCGGCAACCACATCGCTGGTATCATCGGAGACAGTGAATACCACAATACGACAACTGACGCCGGCATCTCTCATGGCCTGGAGGGTCTCAATTCCATCCATGCCCTTCATGGTGAGGTCAAGCAATACGAGGTCAGCATCTTTTTCCTGCACGAGCTGAACTGCATCCTCGCCGTTACTGGCTTCACCGATCACGACCATGTCATCCTCCAGCTCAACAAGTTGTCGCACACCCTTGCGTAACAGGGGGTGGTCATCAACCAGAATCAATTTGCTTATGGTCTCGTTCACGATAGTCCTCTTTTACTCATTTCTTCTTCAGTTTTGCAGCGGCCGACAGTTTAAGGTCCTGTTCTCAGCCTTGAATTGATCTCGCTCAGCCTTATCTAGATCAGCTAAATGCAGCGGGGACAAATGTCAGTGTTACGGTGGTGCCTCCATCAACGACACCTTCTACTGAACTTGAGCCAATGTCCAACTCTCCGTTTACCCAGTCAGCACGTTCTTGCATCGTAGAAAGGCCATAGTGGTGATCTTTGTAAGGGTGGTCCGCAATTCCGATGCCGTTATCTACCACCTTGAATATAAGGGCATTGTTATCCCCGTGGGTACATTGCAATTCAATGTGGCTGGCTTGCGCATGTTTGACGGCATTGGTGATGGCTTCGCGAATGATTTGTAGAACATGGATATCTTCATTGGGCGAAAGTTGGCAATGACCCAGTTCATAGTCCAGAGTAATTTTAATATCCTCATTCATTTTGTCGAATTCATCTGTGGTGGTTTTCAGTGCGAGGTACAGTGTTGGCGCATCCAGTTTTAACCGGAAAGTGGTGAGTAGTTCCCGGAGGTGTCTGTAGGCGGCATCGAGCCCCTGTTGCAGGTCATCGAGCCCTTCTCTCACTTTCTCCTCAGGTGCATTGCGATCAAATAGCTTAGAAATTCTTGCTACCTGCATTTTCATATAGGACAAGGATTGTGCGAGAGAGTCATGCAGCTCGCGAGCAATAATGGATCGCTCTTCAAACAGCATTAACCGCCGGCTCAAACCTTCACGGTACTGGAGAGCTATTGCAAAAGAGAGGTGTTCGACAACTGCTTCGATTAGCCGAAGCTGCCAGGGTTGCAAGGCGCGGTTTTTTTCAGTTTTTATATAGAGAAACCCAAAGCTGTCACTGACATCTTCGATAGGGAATGAAATTTCACCCTGAGCCAAGTTCTTTTTGCCGGGGCTCATAAAACAACTTATGCAATCATCTAGATGACATGGGTGCTGATCATCTGCCGGGGAAATCAGGTCATACTGGTTTTTGCTGGCTTCGTTGCTCAGGCAAAGGGATAACGTAGGTATGCCAGTTAGTTTCTTCAGTTCGGTGATGGTCTCTGTGAGTGTTTGTCTATCGACCATCCCTTCAGATAGTCGCTGAGCAGTACTGTATAAAAAATCCAGCATTTGGTTGGACTGTTGAAGCTGGACTGTTTTTTCGTCGACCAAATCTTCCAGTTTTCGATAGTGACGTGCCAGGCTGGCGGACATGTCATTGAAGGTGCTACAGAGCAAACCCATTTCGTTAACGGCTTCGTAATAAGTGCGGTAAGAAAAGTCACCGATACTGGTATGCTCGGCGGCACGCACTAAATCTTTTAGGGGTTTCACCAAGTTTTGATCTGCACGCATCACAATAAATAGTAATGCCAGGAATGACAGGAAGATACTCAGCCCCTCATACACCCCAAGTAATTCAATTTTCTCTTCGGTATTCTTCTGGATACTGAGTACTAAAAGATCAATATCTTCAACATGCTGGTCCACCAGTGCGAGGTAGCTTTTGTTTGCTTGAGAGATTTGTTCGATATTAATTAGTTGGTCAGTCATCAGGGGGGACAAGATGGGTACGATCTTGCCTTCCCAGTTATCAACGACCCGGCTGTAGTTGACTTTTATTGTTTGGCGGCGGCTGTTCTCTGCTGCTTTGGAGATGCTGGATTGGTAGAGTTTTTTGGAAAATAACTGGTGTTCGTCGGAGAGGTTCTTGGCCATCACTTGCCGTTCTTCATCACTGGATGGAGATTGCTTTAATAGCACTGCAATCCGGTACGATTGCATACGCATGGACCCAGCGATATTAATCGCTTCGGCATCATGCTGGGTGTTCAGGGTTACCAGCAGCGATACCACCATACTGGCTAATGCCAATAGGCCAATCACCACCATGGGAATCAAAACCTGAACAGCGATAGATTGAGAAAAACGTAGTTTCTTGCCTGCTAGGCTTGTTGCCATTGTATTTACCACCAAAGACCTGACTTCTAGAGTGTGTCGATCATACACTTAAATAAAAATAGTAACCCGCTGTTTTTAATGATTATTTTATATAAACCCTTCTACTACCTTGGTGGTAGTAGAGGGGTTTTTCACCAATGAGCAAACTGAGAAAATTGACGCAGGTCATGTCCGAATCCGTTTCTCCTTACTACATTGAGTTCTCGTCATTGAACCAATTAAAACCCTATGACCGCAATAAGTGATCAAAAATGGTATAGCCTCGGCGTATGTACGGTAGCGTTTGCTGCTAACTTCGCTGCGTGGACGCTATTTTCCATTCTTGGTTTACAAATTCGAACGGATTTGGGTTTGAGTGATACCGCATTTGGGGTGTTGCTGGCCACACCGATTCTCACCGGCGCCTTTGCCAGCTTGGCTTGCGGCATTTTGGCTGAGCGGTTTGGAGGCCGAATTGTCTTTTTCTTGCAGACCTTGATAGTAGCGCTTTCACTTTTCACTTTGCCTTACGCCAAAACATTCCCCCAGTTCCTTGCTTTTGGTTTGGTGCTTGGAATCTCAGGGGGTGCTTTCGCTACTGGTATTAGTTATGTCTACAGATGGTTCGATCGCTCGATACAGGGCACGGCTATGGGTATTTTTGGTGCTGGTAATGTTGGTGCCGCAATAACCAACCTAGTGGCCCCCATTATTATTATCAACTACGGTTGGCAGGCGGTACCCAAGTATTACGGTGTAGTACTGTTGGTGGTGGCATTGCTGTTTTGGGTATTCACCCGGTCTGCACCGAAGCGCAGTCTTCCAAAAGAAGATGATGAGTCACTGGTCAATAAGTTGCGTCCGCTACGCAACCTTCGGGTCTGGCGTTTTGGTCTTTACTACTACTTTGTATTTGGTGGTTTCCTAGCTCTAACACTATGGTTACCCCAATACTACGTGGGCGAATATGGACTGGATTTGAAAACTGCCTCTTTTGTCACACTGCTGTTTACCTTGCCCGCCGCCATTATTAGAGCGCCGGGTGGTTGGTTTGCTGATAACTTCGGTGCTCGTCGAATCAACTGGTTGGTGTTCTGGGTCTGTCTGGTCTGCTTGTTCTTCTTGTCATATCCGCCAACCACAATGACGATTCATGGTATTGAACGTGATTTGTTTCTGGATATCCGTATCTCTCTATGGATGTTTGCACTGCTGACCTTTGTTGTGGGTTTGGCCATGGGATTTGGCAAGGCCAGTATCTTTCGAATTATTTATGACTACTACCCGGATAATGTGGGTGTTGTGGGTGGTGCCGTGAGTGCCATTGGTGCTTTGGGTGGCTTCTCTCTGCCCATTTTATTTGGTATTGCGGCAGATCTGACAGGCATTCGCAGCTCCTGTTTTATGTTGCTCTACGGTGTATTAGCCGGCTGCATGGTGTTGATGTTTTATGCCATCAAGATTGATGCATTTAGGCAACGGGTTGATCAAGCCCGTGCTGATGATTTTTTAACGTTGTAACACAGTAATAAAAAGAGGAATAACTGCTATGTCTGATCTACAAAAATGGGATGTCGAGGATCCCGAATTTTGGGAGTCTGAAGGCAAAAAAGTTGCCAATAGGAATCTCTGGATTTCTATTCCCAGCCTATTGTGCGGCTTCGCCGTATGGCTTTACTGGGGAATTATCACGGTACAAATGCTGAACCTGGGCTTCCCCTTCGCTAAATCGGAGTTGTTTACCCTGATGGCCATTGCGGGCCTTACTGGTGCGACACTACGAATACCCAGTAGCTTCTTCATCCGGCTCTGCGGTGGGCGTAACACGATCTTCTTCACCACGGCGCTATTAATATTGCCGGCGGTGGGTGCAGGTATTGCT
>JBALVP010000117.1:0-4887 GCA_036961395.1 Porticoccus sp. | reverse complement strand
CCTGAGTCAGAAAAACAGCAACAATTTCGCTATTGACCGCACCTTGTGTCTTAAGAATAGCAATGGAAGAACGTTGATCAATAACGGTCATCATCAACATCGAAATAACGTTAAAGACGGCAATGCCAATAATCAAAAAAACCAGCAGGGAAACCATATTTCGAGACATTCTGATGGCCTGATAAAGGTTTCCATGGGTTTGAATCCAATCTGAAAACCGATAACCCGGTGCTAATACTCGAAGGAGCTCAAACCCTGTTTCGCGCACCTGGAAAATATCGTTCAACTTGACCTGTATTCCCTGGGGCCGACCACCGGTACCAGCCAAAACCCCGACCCTCTCGAGTTGGGCCAAGGCGAGGCTCTGATCAAGGGTAGTATGTGTTTCAAAAACCCCTGCTACGGTAAATGCGCTAATTGTTGGTGCAATTTGACGGCTTTCCTGCCCCCCAACACGGGGCACCAGCAATGTGACTCGATCACCCACCTCAACCATTAACTTCTCAGCCACACCTTTTGCCAACAGCAGTGTCTTTTCATTTACCTGAAAAGTGGCCAATAACTCTGGGGCTACAAACTGACCAATAAACTCATCACTGAGTGCTCCATCAACCCCCAACACTTCCACAGGTGCTGTCTTTCCACGACTGGTCAGCATCCCTTCAACTTGATTGAACGGCATTGTGGCACGCACATTTTCCTGAGCCTCCAGTACCTCCATAAGAGCGGGGATATCTTCAACCCCTCCATCCTTGAACAACCTGATATGTGGCACCGCACCAAGAATTCGGGCTTCCATCTCATGATCAAAACCATTCATTACTGACATCACGACGATCAACAACGCCACCCCAAGCACCAGCCCGAGAATCGCCAACAAAGAAATAAAGGAAACCAACCGATTCCTGCTACCCGAAGTGAAGTTTCTCAGGCCAACATAAATTGAAAAAGGCCTGAACACTATGACCGTCCACTCTTAGTATCAAGCGCCGTAGATTCTACTGTTCTTGTCACATCGATCAGTGCACCATTTTCAAGTGACAGAATACTGTCCATTTGGGAGGCCACATGAGAATCGTGTGTGACAACCACAAAACTAATACCCAGCTCCCCATTCAACTTCAGTAACAGAGCTAGTACTTTTTCCGCTGTGGCTGGGTCAAGATTTCCGGTGGGCTCATCCATGAGCACACAAGCGGGCTGGGTAACCAATGCCCTAGCAATAGCCACCCTCTGACGCTCCCCACCGGAGAGCTCAGCGGGTTTATGGTCACAGCGGTGACCCAAGCCTACCTGAGTAAGAACTTCATTAGCCCGAGCTCGGGATTCTGATACAGAGACTTTTCCAATCAATAATGGCATAGCGACATTTTCAAGCGCACTAAACTCACCTAACAAATGGTGAAACTGGTAGACAAAACCCAGGTGTTTGTTACGTAGACGAGCTCGTCCAGATTCTTTGATTGGAGCCAAATCAGTCCCCATTACCTCCACTGAACCACTTGAAGGATCATCCAAACCGCCCAACAAATTCAACAAGGTAGTTTTACCCGAACCTGAAGCACCAACAATGGCCACTCGCTCACCGGAGTGAATCCTAAGAGAAATATCGCGAATAACCGCAATCTGATCATCACCCTGAATATAGTGTTTTGATAACCCTCGACATTGCAACACACATTCCCTGTCAGTGGTCATAACGCAAAGCCTCCGCAGGTAATACCTGACCAGCACGCCTCGCGGGATATAACGTAGCAAGCACACTCAATACTAAACCGAGACAACAGATCGTTATCACATCCTGCCACATCAGTTTTGATGGCAACTGACTGATAAAATATACATTTGGATCAAACACCTGAAAACCCACAAATAACTCCAACCAGCTGACAATATCACCCATAAATATTGCCAGCAGACAACCCAGAGTCGCGCCAACAATTACGCCAAGAAAACCAATCACACTACCCTGAACAACAAAAATACCCGATACGGTATTTTCACCAGCACCAAGGGTACGCAATACGGCAATATCTCGACGCTTATCAGCAACCATCAATACCAGGCTGGCAACAATATTAAATGCCGCTACAGCAATAATGGCTGCCAGCAGCACGCCTACAACTTTCTTTTCCATTTTTATCGCCTGGAACAGATTGCTCATCTCTGACATCCAGGTTTTCACTACCAAACCGTCACCCACGTTTTGCTCAAGCATCTCAGCAACAACATCTACCGAAAATGGATCTGTGAGTCGCAGCTTCACCCCCGTCACTTTATTTGCCAGACGGAAAAGTTTCTGTGCATCCTGATAGTGAATAAATGCCAAGCCATTATCCACCTGGGCACCCACTTGAAAAACGCCCATCACACGAAAACGTTTGTAGCGCGGGAAGATACCTGCAGGTGTCACATTGAGTTCCGGCGTCGATAGAATAACTGAATCTCCATTGATCACGCCAAGAGACCGCGCCAATAGATTTCCCAGTACAATGCCATATTCACCTGGCTGCAAATAGGCCGTTTGTCCAGCCACCATATACTGACTTATAGGGCTAACCCCATTGTCCAACGCCGGATCAATACCCTGTATCAACACCCCTTGACTAAGCCCCGATGATGACAACAGGCCATAGCCTTCAACAAAGGGGGCATAGGCTTCCACATGCTCTACATTAAGCGTTTGATGACCCAACGTTCGCCAATCAGTAATACCTTCTTCACTCACCACGCTGGCGTGTGGTACTACATTAAGAATTCTTTTTTTGATTTCTTGATCAAAACCATTCATCACAGACAAAACGATAATTAACGCCATGATGCCCAATGCCATTGCAATAAAGGACAGCAGCGAAACAAAAGACACAAAACCGTTGCGTCTCTTGCTGCGGATGTAACGTAATCCGATAAAAAAGGGTAGGTTGGCATTCATTGCTGTGCATTAAAACGGAATCGCACAGAGCAGACAAGCGGGCATTTATGTGATTAATTACCTGTTTATGACTCATCCTGTTATTTTGCAGTTGCACTTATTATGTTCTGACTTGCTATAATCGGAGTACACACTGCGCATGACAGTTAATAAGGGATATCCATCATGAACAAGTTTTTACTACCCTTCAGCATTTTTTGCTGCTTATCGATGCCACTAACTGCCGAAGTTATCACTGTTCCTGTTGGCCAGCAGGCAGCTGAAAAACAGGGCGTAGAGCGCCCAACTAAAGGCATAACAAAAGACCAAGTACAGAAACGTTATGGGGGCCCTCAGGAATGGAATGATCCAGTGGGAGATCCACCCATCTCTTCGTGGGAATATCCCGACTTCATCGTTTTTTTTGAGTACGACCATGTACTTCACTCTGTTCTAAAACGTAATGAGAAAGAGTAAAGCCCTATAGGCGTATAAGCGGCATAAAAAAAGCCAGAGTGCTGTTAGGCATTCTGGCTTTTTTGTAGCTATAGGGATCTAAGCTGGCAGCTTGGATATTCTATACGACCAGTTTTCTTGATTCCCTATTCAATCTGTTAATGCCATTAATTGCAGCAAGGCGGTATGCCTCGGCCATCGTTGGATAATTAAAGGTTGTACGAATAAAGTATTCGATCGTATTGGCTTTGCCTGTCTGGTTCATAATTGCCTGACCAATATGAATGATCTCCGCAGCTTCTGCACCAAAGCAATGGACCCCAAGAATTTCCAGTGTCTCCTGATGAAATAGAATCTTCAGAACACCCACCTCTTCGCCAGAAATATGAGCCCTGGCAATATTCTTAAAATAGGCCCGACCAATCTCATAGGGCACCTGTTGCTCTGTGAGTTCGGACTCGGTCTTTCCCACATAACTAATTTCAGGAATTGTGTAGATGCCAGTTGCTACATCATCCACATGATAAATTTTGGCTAAACCACACATATGTGCTGCAGCAGATCGTCCTTGGTCATAAGCAGCACCAGCCAGCGCAGGCCAACCAACAACATCTCCAGCAGCATAGATATTTTCTACTGAGGTTTGATAATGGTCATTGATGGTAACCTGTCCGCGACTATCGACATCCAACCCCATCTCTTCAAGCCCCATGTTACTAGTATTACCACTGCGACCATTGCAGAAAAGAAGAGCCTCTGCATGAATTCGCTTACCCGACTTCAGCTCCATAGTTATGCCATTATCACGGGTTTCAATACGAGCATATTCTTCCTTGTGACGTACGGTTACGTTTAAATCTCGAAGGTGATAACTAAGGGCATCAGAAATTTCGTCATCAAGAAATGATAACAACCCTTCCCGAGTATTCACTAGGTCAACTCTGGTATCCAAACCAGCAAAAATTGAAGCATATTCACAGCCAATGACACCGGCACCATAAATAATAATATTACGAGGGGTTCGGTCTAAATTAAGAATCGAGTCACTGTCAAAAATCCATGGATGATCAAAATTCACATCTTCTGGGTGGTAAGGGCTGGAACCCGTGGCAATCAAGAAAAAGCGTGCTTCCATTTGGTCGTAGGTGCCATCAGGTTTAGTCAATTTTAAATGGTTAGAATCGACAAAACAGGCTCGCCCCACATGGAATTTAATCCTGTTTCTTGCATATTCACGAGTGCGCCCCTCAACTTGCTTATGAATCACTTGGGCGGCAGACTCCATGACCTCTGAAAAAGAGCACCAGCGGGGTTCACCCATCGTACGGAACATCGGCATGGTATTGAACTGGACCATCCGGCGTACCGAATGACGCAAAGCCTTAGAAGGAATTGTCCCAAGATGGGTGCAATTACCACCGACCATTTTTCGCTCGTCGACAATCGCTACTGACCAACCCTGCTTCACCGCTGACATCGCGGCACCCTCACCAGCAGGACCACTACCGATGATCACTAAG
>JBALVP010000116.1:0-4959 GCA_036961395.1 Porticoccus sp. | reverse complement strand
ATCATGAACAAATGGATGGTCAGGGTTATCCCCGAGGGCTCTTTGCTAAAGAGTTATCTCAGTACTCAAGAATTATTGCCATTGTTGATGCTTTCGATGCCATGACCAGTGATCGTTGTTACGATGTGGCACGTTCAACATTGGAAGCACTGAAGGAAATATATCGAAACCGGGGCAAGCACTTTGATGAAGAGCTGGCTTTGGAGTTTATCCAGTTGATGGGGCCATACCCGCCGGGCACGATTGTAGAGCTCATTAATGGTCATGTGGGGATTGTGCTGTCCTCAAAAGAAAAGAAACGGCACCTGCCTCAGGTGAGAGTATTGCTGGGTAAAGATAAAAATACCATGCAAGAAGAGATTGTGGATTTATTGGGCGTGGAGCGCGGTACCTTGCCCAGAGATTGGTTGATCCGAAAAGTATTGAAAGATGGAGATCACGGTATCTATCTTGAAGAGTATCCAGTTAGAAGTGCTTTGGCGGCTATGGTTCCAAACGAAGAAGATTAATACTGGGTTTCTTACATGGGCAGGCTCGTTCATATTTTCAGCGGTCATATTGCTATGGCCCGTATAAATTTTTCCATGATAGGGTGCTCGTAGGGAGTCTTTACCAATGGACAATAAATTTCTCGATAAATCGAGTTTTATTCGCGTTTCTGCGAATGAAGTAAAACTTGGGATGTTTGTTGCAGAGCTAGATAGGTCCTGGCTTGGCACGCCCTTTTTGACCCAAGGGTTTTCTGTCACAAGCCTCACAGAACTCAAAAAACTTCGTGAGTTATGTACCCATGTCTTTGTGGAAAAGCAGGGGCGTTCATGGGCGGGAAAAAAAGATCCCTTTCCAAGAGATGCAGGTCGGCTGAATACGACAAACCCCTTTCAGCGAGAGAGTTTAGAGACAGGTGTTTTTTCGCAACAAAGCCATGAAAAAAAATCGTTGGCCTTCACGATTGGGGAACGCCAGCCCCATGAATTTACCGCCTCTATTTTTGAAGAGCATCAGCCAGCTCGAAAAATTTATTCTGAGTCTCGAAAAATGATGGCAAGCCTGCTGAAGCAAGCTCGTGCCGAGAATCAAATTGATATTCAGTTAGCGAAGAAGTTAGTGACCGGTTTTGTGCAGAGTATATTGAGACACCCCGATGCACTATTGTGGATGACAGGGATCAAAGAACCCAAGCAGTATCTATTAGAGCATTCCCTACACACGTCAATTCATGCCGTCAATTTTGGCAGGGTTCTTCGGCTGAATGAAAATGACATGATGCGGCTGGGGTTACATGGTCTACTGGCTGATTTGGGTATGATTAAAATACCGCTGGATATTCTGTACAAGAAAGAACCACTTACGGATGAAGAAAGTGTGGTAATGAAAAAGCATCCTTTGCTGGGTCGTGATCTGTTGATGAAGAGTAAGGATGGCGGCAGGTATGCAGGTGATGCGGTTGTTAATCACCATGAGCGTTTTGATAGTAAAGGTTACCCCCGGGGCTTGTCTGCGAAGACATTACCCCAGACCTCAAGAATTATCAGCATTATTGATGCTTACGATGCGATGGTTAGCCCCAGAGTTTACGCTGAGGGGAAATCACCTTTGCAGGCGCTTCAGCAAATTTACCGCAATCGTGGCAAGCAATTTGATGGAGACTTTGCTCTGGAATTTATTCATGCAATGGGACCGTATCCACCGGGAACTGTCGTGGAATTGAGAAATGGTTGTGTGGGTATCGTGCTGATGAGCGACCCGATATATCGACAATTGCCTCAGTTAAGTGTTGTTCTTAATGGTGAAAAACAACCTCAAAAACCTAGCTTTGTTGATTTGTTAGCTCTTGATAGGGTTGGTGAAGTACAGAAATTCTTGATCCACAAGGTACTGAAACAGGGTGATTACGGTGTTGATATCAAGAATTATCCTGTCAATGAGTTATTGGCAGATACGACACTCGTCACATGATTTTTCTGTGGCAGCGGCCTTTTTATTGAGGGTTTGATGAGAATTAAATCTTTCGGAAGTCAGCACCAGAGAATAAGGGGCTGGCTGAGCAGTGGATACTAGCCTACGGCTGAGTAGTGGATATTTGTAATAATCCAGGCGCTATTATTTATCCAAATTTCATCATCAACTCGTTTGCCAAGTATACTTTTTGCCATGGGTGAATCTAGACTGATTCTTCTTTCCTTTGGGTCGAGTTCGTCGGCACCTACTATACGGTAACAATGTTCATTGCCATCATTGTTTTCCAGTGTTACCCAAGCACCGAAAAAAACTTTATCGGTATCATCTGGAAGGCGATCAACGATAGTCATCTCATCCAGCCGCTTGCCAAGGTAGCGTACCCGGCGATCAATTTCTCTCAGCCTTTTTTTACCATAAATATAATCACCATTTTCTGAGCGGTCACCATTTTTTGCAGCTTCATGGACAGTTGCCGTGACTGCCGGTCTTTCCACCTTCCATAAATATTTTAATTCTTTCTCGAGAGTTTTGGCACCTTCTGGCGTGATATAAGGTGCGCTTTTGGGTATTGGCGGTCGGTATCTACCCATAATGATTATTGCTCACTGTCTGTAAACCCAATAAAGGCTCATGTAAGGTTGTTGATAGGGACTGTTGGTAGGTCACCATGGGGGGCAAAGCCAAATACTTTGCCATAGAAAAAAAGTTCAGCTTCCAGTGATTGTTTTATGGTTTCTATCATACGGAATCCGTGTCCTTCACCTTCAAAGGGTAGGTAAGCAACGGGTAGACGTTTTCCTCTCAGGGCTTTGGTCATCGCTACAGCTTGTTCTGGCGGTACAACTTTGTCATCTAACCCCTGAAAAAAAATCACTGGGCAGTTGAATTGATCGATATGGTGAATCGGAGACCTATCCTGATAGATAGCTTGTTGTGAAGGGTAAGGGCCGATCAATTTATCTAAATACCGTGATTCAAATTTATGGGTATCTCGGGCGAGTGTTTCTAGATCGCCAATGCCGTAGAGGCAGGCACCCGCTTTAAAGAGTTGGTGGAAACATAATGCTGACAGAACGGTATAGCCACCTGCACTGCTACCACGAATGGCGATCTGTTCCGGGTCCACCTTCTTTCGTTCTATCAGGTAGCGTGCACCCGCTACAACATCCGTTACATCGGCAATACCCCATTGACCGTGTAATTGTTCCCGGTAATGTCTCCCATACCCGGTACTTCCGCGGTAATTAACGTCGAGTACGGCAAAGCCGCGACTGGTCCAATATTGAATTTTTAAATTCAGAGCTGTGGATGTGGAACCTGTAGGGCCTCCATGACAAATAACAATCAGTGGAGGAAGGCTACCTTCACAACCTTTAAAGTCTGGATTAGTCGGTTGGTAGAAGAAGGCATGGGAAGTAGCTTGGTCAGAGGTAGGGTAATTGATTGGACTTGGCTGAGCTATATAGTTTGGGTCAATACTGAGAGTGGCACTCTGCGTAATAGATTTGAGAGACCTTTCTTTTATGTCTAGTTCAGCTAATTCCCCGCTATTGACAAGGGATGCGCCAACCAGCCAGGCATTGTCGCCGGCACAATAGATGTCCGAGATATTACAGTAGTCGTTTTCTACCGGCTGAAAGTCCGATGCATTAGGTTTTTTTGTGCTCAATTGCCAAGTGCCATCATGAGTATGGCAGCACACCAGTGTTCCATCATCACAGAAACCATAGGTCGACATTCCTAATACCCATAGCGGGGTAGCAAACTCTGCCGTCATTGGCTGTATGGATTCAACCCCTGATGAGGGTAGCCAGCGGTAGAGATTCCACCAGTTGTCGCGGTCAGAAACAAAATAGAGTTGGTTGTCAGGAGACCATTGAGGTTGGAAAATAGCTTCTTCACCATTACCGGCAATGGATACAGGTGTATCTAATAGACCCGCATGATCAATCGTTGCCAGCCAAAGTGTCGTATTGTCCCAAGGCATATCGGGGTGGTTCCAGCTGATCCAGCAAAGATTTTTTCCCGTATTATCTAATCGTGGATAAGCGTAAAAATCATCGCCACTGCATAGGGTGACCACTTGCATGGAATCATCCAGAGGAATCGCAACAATTTGGTTTTCTGGTTCGGGTGAGCCGTTGTGAATTTCTGCTACGCAGATCAGGCGGTGTTGATTCTCGTCATAGCAAAAATCCGCAAACCGATAGCCTTCTGCCGGGGAAATAGGTGTAGGCAAAGCGTCTTCTTTATTCAGATCCAGGCGGTACAGTCTTTGGTCATCATAAAGACAAAAATAAAGTATGTCGTTCGCCACGATATAGGGGGTTCCACCGTATTCGTGAACCATGCTGCGAGCACTTAATGGCGCTGGTAGAACATCACGTATGGTGCCTTTGCAGTCCCGCTGAACAATCACCGAACGACCATTTTCCCAGGGCCGAGATTCTAGCCAGTAGAGGTTTTCTCTATCACTACTCGGGTAAGAAAATGACGGCGATGATGTGGCGAGTAATTCAGGATCAATAGGTGAGGCCCAGCTGCCGTAGGGGGCAGTAGTAGACATGATCTATCCTCCCGCCAGTTTGACGGTATAGCCTTGATTTTCTAATTCAGTGAGAAGTTTGTCTCGATGATCACCCTGGATTTCAATCACTCCGTTTTTGACAGAACCGCCGGTGCCACAGAGCTGCTTCAGATTTTTGGCAAGTTGCTTTAGGTCCTTGTCGGGTAAGTCGAGACCATTAATCGTCGAGACGCCCTTTCCTCTTCGGCCACTGACTTCACGGCGGATACGAACGATACCATCACCTCTGGGTTGTTTTTGAGAGTCTTCAGCCGATTTTATTCGGCCAGTTTCCGTTGAGTAAACCAGCCTGGTTTCTTTGCTCATTGGGGGAAGAAGCTCCTTTAGTGCAGAAGTTGATGTTATAGGGTTAATCTCACAAAGTTAAAACAATCTTGCCAATATGCTTGTTGCTTTCCATCAGTCGATGA
>JBALVP010000115.1:0-4974 GCA_036961395.1 Porticoccus sp. | reverse complement strand
GGCGCCGCTCCCACAGGTTCCGCTCTACCCAATGGCCAAAACACTTCGTGGGCCACGCTGAGCACTTCGTGGGCCACGCTGAATGCTTCGCGAGGAATGCAATACCCAAAGCGTTTCACGGGGCATACAAACCAGCCCTCTACAAAAGATCCACGCTATCTGACGAAGAGCCTTTTTTTTGCCTAAAATTTGTAATCTGATGAAGACCAGGCGTCGGGCTCGGCTCTTCATATAAGCTCTGGAAGATCGACAGGAGACGTTTGGTAAGCGATATTCAGGCGTAAAAGGCCATGCAAATAAATATTTTCACATTCCGGTAAATTTTCATTGCCAAGACCGCTTTTGATCTCTAGTATACGCCCCACGTTGATGCGGGGTGGAGCAGCCTGGTAGCTCGTCGGGCTCATAACCCGAAGGTCGTCAGTTCAAATCTGGCCCCCGCTACCAAACGTAAAAGAGAGAGGCTAACCGAAAGGTTGGCTTTTTTTTTGACATTTTTTCGTGAGAAAAGCGTCGGACTCGGCTCTTCATAAAAGCCTGGGAAGGTCGTCAGTACATATCTGGCCCCGCTACCACTCAACGTAGAAGAAAGGTGTGTCGTAAGACATGCCTTTCTTTGTGTCTGAATTTTGGGTAGAAAAAGAGTCGGACTCGGCTCTTCATATAAGCTCGGGAAGGCCGTCAGTACAAATCTGGCCCCCGCTACCAATCAACGAAAGAGAGAGGCTAACCGAAAGGTTGGCTTTTTTTTTGCCTGAAATAAAGTGTTGAAAGACAGGCGTCGGGCTCGGCTTTTTTTATAACCCCTAGGGAAGGTCGTCAGTTCAAATCTGGCCCCCGCTACCAATCAACGAAAGAGAGAGGCTAACCGAAAGGTTGGCTTTTTTTTTGCCTGAAATAAGTTGTAAGAGCTAAAAAATGCATCGGGCTCGACTCTTCGGAAACACTGGGAAGGTTGTCAGCGATAACATTCGTTAAGCTGTACACTACTTTAAACCAGACAAGAATCCGCACTTTAAAGCACAGCCTCCGAGTGTAACTGCATCCGTTTTGATCGTTTGTAAGTCGATTATGGGTGAGGTAAGAGGCTGACTTTTTATAACTATTATCCTTGCAAGCGACCAGGGTTGCATTTATAACGCACTGATTATCATAAATTACGAAGACGGAACAATGGATAAAGCAAACCAGCCAGTTAATGAAGTTTTCCTAGCTTTCCAAGTTATCCCTCGCCTTAAAGAAGGTAATAACTTTGAAGTTGTCGACAAAGCCATTGAAGTCGTAAAAAACGCTAATGTGCCTTACCAGGTCGGTGCAATGGAGACCACCATGAAAGGTGAATTGAACCAACTCCTTGATATCGTCAAAGCCGCGCAACAAGCCTGTTATGATGCTGGTGCTCTTGAAGTTATTACTAACATCAAAATTCACAGTAAGACGCCGGAAGCTACTGATACGTTTTGCACCTATCATCGCGGTGTTACGCCTGCTAATCACATGTTTGTAGACAAGTAGTACTCGGCTAGCTCAGTCGTGATCGGTTATTCGTTTTGTCAGAAGCAGGGATAGATATGATCCGCGCCTGAGACGAGCACACGTAAACAGTGGATTTTGGACCAATTATTTGAGCTAGATCGCGTATTCGCAATTGATGTGCGCGCCCGACGCTATTATGTCTAACCATTATCATCTGGTGCTTTGTGCTAATCAAACACAGGCCGATTCCTGGATTGATGAAGAGATGAACCGCGTTGGATACAGTTGTTTACGGGGCCTGTATTGGTTTCGACGCTATCAACAGGGATTATCCTTCAGGCGAGTGTTTGGAGGGATGGGAAAACTGAATGAGTACGCTCACTGCTTAGGAAGTTTCTGGTTACATGGCACCGGGCAGGGGAAGCCACTGTATTCGTTTGGGTGTGTGTGAATATGGCAGGCTAGATGGGGTTGTCAAATTACGAAATTTGTTGGGTGTCCTGGTTTTCCGGCTCGCAGTTTTGCACTCGGGCTTCCTTCAGCCCCCTTCTCAATGAAGAGCCCTTGCCTTCGGATAGTAGTTATCGTTCAGTGGTGGAAGGTGACGGGAATCAACTGCTCATAGGAAACTTTCATCCCATAAATTCATGCCCATGCCGAGTGTACACAAACCGATTATCCTACCGATAAAATATATCGTTATTTTGAGGGTGAAGGGCTCAGATGTTATGCACCGGCATTGAGTGAATTTCGTTTAGTTAACCGAAGGCGCTGTATCGACCATGTTGAGAAGGATCGTAAGTCTGAAACGGGTTATGAGCGAAAAGGAGTTCATAATCTCAATTGTGGGCGTCTTTATCGGGACTTTACTCGCCTCATTCGTCAGTAATACGATTCTGGAAGCCGAGGATATGCCGCTAATCCTCGCATCTACCGGGGCATCAGAAATACTTATATTCTCGCTTCCGTTCAGTCCAGTTTCGCAACCCTGGAATCTTATCGGAGGCCATTTGGTCTCTGCCGTGGATACCGGACCAAGGGATACTAGTTCGCCCGTATTACGGCTTACCGTCCGTAAGGTCAAATCGAAAGGCTGGGTTTTGTTACACAAAATTTGACTTATTAGCTTGACCTTCCCGTTGCTGGAAGCTTTATTCTTTAATAGGTTTCATCCCTTGCACAGCTGGAGAAACTACTGGATTAAAAATCGAAGCTGGAGTCTGCTCCAATGATCATTGGATGAAGATATCCTTTTGAGCCTTAAAAATTTTGACAAAAGTATCGGGCCTATTAACGCTGAAAAAGTATGACTATGCACAAGCTCGCCTACATCTTGATTGTTTTTTCCCTACTCGTGGGGCAGGCCTCTGCGAGCGCAAATTATGAGCCCATCACGGGGCTATTTGGCAATAGTATTGAATTCAGCACTGTCTCACTTTTAACCAGCGATGAACCTTGCGTTCAAGATGGCTGCTCCTGTTCTGAGTCAGAGTGTGCTGATACTCTGATGATGGATTGTGCCGCTGCTGCCAGTGCACGATGTGCTTCGGGTATGTTCGGCGTACTTATTTTCAACCAGTCACCGATGGCGTTAAATCTCAGCGGTTCTATGCCGCTAAACTACAACGTTCCCATCTATCAAGATATCTCTCCAGGCATCACGCCCCGCCCTCCAAAACCTGTCGTTTAACCGCTCGGCTTTCGCTGGCACCCCATTGGGTAAGCGCCCATTTCCGTTGATCCGCTTAGGATCTGGATGATCGGTCGTACCTCTCACGCTCCAAGGTGTATCAACGAAACCTGTTCCACAGCGGTTTGTCCGGGCTGTAGCGCGCAGGAATAGTTCCCCCTGTCGCTATCGCCAAGGTCAATACTCAACCCATTTTCATAGAGCGTTTTGTTAATGAATTTGTTTTTGTATCAACCTACAGGTGAATCAGATGAATATCTCAATCAAGAAGACAGCCATTGCCTCCATATTGGTCACAGGGATTGCGGTGACGTTAACCCTTCAGGCTAATGAAGTTCCTGACACTCTAAGTAAGGGCTCCGGAGCGGAAGGGAATGCTGCCATGTCCATGGATATGCAGGACATGCAAGGGATGGGTGGCATGATGAATATGATGGGCATGTCTGAGCAAATGGGCGAGATGATGTCCGCCTGCACCAAGATGATGGAGGCTCACGCTAGCGACCATCATAACCCGAGCGGGGAGGATGAGGCTCAGGGATAACTGATGATGAACCGGGTCAGTCACGAGGCCGGTAAATACAGCATAGAGAGCCACCCCTGGCTCTCTATGCTACGCCGGTATCTGGGTTTTGTGGTGGTTACCAACCTTGTGTGGGAGGTTCTTCATCTTCCACTTTATACACTTTGGAATGAGGGTTCCCTGGCGGAGCAGGCTTTTGCCATTGTGCATTGTACCGGAGGCGACCTACTTATCAGCTTGTCTGCCTTGACAATTGCATTGATTCTAGTTGGCAACAGCTGCTGGCCAAGGCAGGGATTTCATCGGGTGGTGATCGCCACTTCAGTGATCGGCGTAAGTTACACCGTCTACAGTGAGAGGCTGAACACCCTGGTTCGGGAAAGTTGGGCCTACTCTGAGTGGATGCCGGTGATCCCTGTTTTCGAGGTTGGACTCAGTCCAATCGCACAGTGGTTGATCATACCGCCCCTGGCCTTCTGGTGGTCAAGGCGGCCTCTTATATATCCAAACCAATCCACTAAAGGGTTTATCAATGAACAGGGCTAGATTTCTGTCTTTATGTTCTTGTAGGTCTGGGCCTTATAAACCCTGGAAAGCAAAAGAACCCTGGAAATTTATGAAAAAGTTCAAAAAAGGGGAGGGGAATGAGAGTACCCATGATTAGGCTAATTGGATATTCAGCCCTGCTGCTAATAGTAGGTTTTGTAGTGCTTTATGAGTTATTTGCTGCGAAAAACCAGCCCGGTGAGACACGAATCGTTGACGAAGCAAAGCTGAATCAACTTTTTACTCCACCGGGGGTGCCGGTGCTCTTATCCGAAATAAGTTTCAAAGATGGAGAGGGGCAAAGCCTGATATTGGATGACTTTAAAGGCAAGTATGTACTTTTGAATATCTGGGCGACCTGGTGTGTTCCTTGTCGCGAGGAAATGCCGGCTCTTGATCATCTGCAGGAAAAGATCCCCCTGTGTCAGGATAGTTGTCACCCCTTAAAATCCACTATTAATTGAGATCAGGGGGCGGTGATTGAGTAAAAAATGGCCCATTATTCGAATGAGCGCAAAGAGGCAATATTGAATAAACTGTTGCCTCCGCAGAACATGACAGTCGCTGAGGTGGCTCGACAGGAAGCCGTAGCGGAGCAAACGCTTTATAATTGGCGCAAACAAGCCAGATTAGAAGGAAGACCTGTGCCGGGGTGCAATAAATCATCAGACGATTGGTCCAGTGAAGCGAAGCTTGCAGTGGTGATTGAGACGGCCGTTCTGAGTGAGGTAGAACTCAG
>JBALVP010000114.1:1869-5054 GCA_036961395.1 Porticoccus sp. | reverse complement strand
GGGGAGGTTCAGTCTTATTGGCTAGGAGTGGATGGGTAGTCAGTGTCATTCGTAAGGTCTTTAACTACCTGCTTCAGGCCGCTAACAGTTTGTGGGCCAAGTAGTACTTTCTGAAACTGGCCTCTTTGGTCGATCACCAATGTTTCGGGGAGTGCTCCGCTGGGTGCTATGCCAAACTGCATACGAGGGTCTTCGGTTAATATTGAGAATTCGATACCCATTGCTTTGGCTTGTTGTGCCAATGGCTCTCCCTGGATGCCATCATAGTTAACGGCCAGAACACGAACCTCGTCACTCAACACCTTTTGAAATTCATTGAGTTCTGGCATTTCGGTACGGCAGGGTTTGCACCACTCCGCCCAGTAATTGATAAAAACCATTTTGCCCTGTAATTCTGAAAACCGTATTTCACCACCACTGAGTAGTGGGTAGCTTGGTTCTCGATCAGCACAGGCGCTCAGTAATAGGAGGGAAAAACCAAAAAGCAGGCTAGCTATTTTGGCCATTAAGGTTCTCCTCTTTGAGGTTCATCGTTTCCTCGGAAAATAGCTGAGCAATCGTTGGGGAGAATGTTTCTTCAAGTTGTTGGTTGGCACTATTTAAAATGCCGGATAATTTGTTAAACCAAGGGTATTTCTCTAATGTTTCAGTGGCATTGGTACCGGGCAATATGGCGATACCCTGTCCGCTGATACTGGCGAGATCGGCTAGACGAAGATGGTTGGGGTCGCGGGTTAGTACATAGTGTCCTGTGGCGGTCTCTGCCAGTAGATGGTTTTCCAGCAGTAGGTCGCGCAGTCGCCGCCAGTGCTGTTCTTCGAGTCCGGCATTGATGATATCCCTATTTGAAAGGGCGCCACCGGATTGCTGCTTGCGCCAACATTCCCAAAGAATAATTAACACCGCGATCAGATCGGGGTATTCAAGTCCTTGCCATGCAGTTTTAAACGTTTCCATGGCACGAATCAGTTCGGCACCACCGAGTACGATGATCCACATCAGATAAACCCAGATCAGAAAAATAGGGAAAACAGCAAAAGCACCATAGACCGAGGTATAGCTTGAGTGTGCTATGAATGTCCCAAAGGCAACCTTGGCGAGTTCAAAACAGATGGAGGTAACCAGCCCGCCAATCAAGGCATAGCGGGTAGATACTTTGCAATTGGGAACCGCAATAAATAGCAAGGTGAAGGCCGCCCAGGTGAAGACCAGTGGTAAAACTTTAAATATCAAAGCAGTGATGCCGAGGACATCTACTTCGTCCACCAACAACTGGAAGGAGACGAGGTAGGTGTGCATCATTAGGCCAATGCCCAATAAGAGTGGGCCAAGACTCAGAATGCCCCAGTAGAGCAAGAAGCTTGATAATCCGCGACGACTACCCACGGTGCCCCATATGTTGTTAAAGGTCTGCTCAATATTAGTCAGCATTAGATAGGCAGTGATGAGTAGAATAACCACACCCGCCACAGACAGTTTGCGAGCCTGGCTGGAAAATTCCGTTAGATACTGCTGTACTTCGGCCCCACTTTGAGGGACGAAGTTACTGAAGATTAATTCCTGTACCTGGCTTTCCAGCCCCTGAAAAGCGGGGATGAGGGAGAACATGGAGTACATCAATGTCATTAAGGGCACGACAGCAAACAGGCTCATATAGGTAAGCGCAGCAGCACTCTGGCGGCAGCCATCACTGACAAAGCTCCTTCTCAGATGGCGAAAAAAATGTCCCGACATTTGTAATTGTTCTTTTGGTGTTAACGACACTTGGTCACCTCGTCTGGCCCCGGTAGCTGGTTTCCAGCTAGAATGCGTTTTTATCTTCAGAATTTTTCATTATCACTAAGGGTATTCTACACAAAGATTATGGTTAGCATTTATCACAATCCCCGTTGTTCAAAATCTCGACAAACACTGGCTCTATTAGAAGAGCGTGGTATCGAGCCAGAAATGGTGCTGTATCTGGAAACACCACCTGATGCAAAAGCCTTGAAAGAGGTTCTTCAGAAGCTGGGCATCCCCGCTCGTCAGTTATTGCGCAAAGGTGAGGATGCCTACAAAGAAAATAACCTAGCCGATGACAGTCTCAGCGAAGAGCAGTTGATTGATGCCATGGTGGCCAACCCAAAACTCATCGAGCGGCCCATCGTCATTAATGGTAAGAAAGCAGCGTTGGGACGTCCACCTGAGAAAGTGTTGGATATTCTCTGATGCCGCATGTTCTCGTGCTTTACTATTCACGCTACGGAAACACTCGTGCTATGGCCGAACATATTGCCAGAGGGGTTGAGTGGGGTGGCCTTGAAGGGCGGCTTCGAACAGTTCCGGCGGTGTCACCCAATTCTGAGGCGAGTGAGCCGGAAATTCCTGTTGAGGGTAATATCTATTGCTCAGACGATGACTTGAGTGATTGTTCTGGCTTGATCCTGGGTAGCCCCACACGCTTTGGCAACATGGCTTCACCACTGAAGTATTTTTTGGATATGACCGGTGATCTTTGGCTGAACGGTGGGCTGATTGGTAAACCTGCTGCGGTATTTACCTCCACAGGGTCGCTTCACGGTGGACAGGAAACGACGTTGCTGAGCATGATGTTGCCGCTGATGCACCACGGCATGGTACTGGCGGGAATCCCTTATAGTGAGCAAGCATTGCACACCACTACAAGTGGCGGGACGCCCTACGGTGCATCTCACCAGGCCGGTGATGGCACTCGAGATCTCAGCTCAGAAGAAATCGAACTTTGTGTCGCTCTGGGTAAACGTGTGGCGGGTCTGGCTATAAAGCTATCGGATAAATAATGACAAAAGTAATTCCTAATCTCGGCAAAAAATTACGCATTGGTCGTCAGCTCACCTGGTGCAGCTTTTTGCTATTGCTCGTGGTTTTGTTGCTCAATGGTTTAGCAACAGGCATGCCCCTTAGTCTGATGATTTTCACCTTTTTACCCTTGTTGATCCTTGTTCCAGGACTGTATGCCGAACGTTATAAAACTATATCTATGCTGTGTTTTGTGACGCTACTTTACTTTGTGGTGGCAGTTTCTAATCTGTTTGAGGCGGATACCAACGGGTTTGATGTGGCGGAAGTGGTACTGCTGGTGGTGCTATTTAATACAGCGATGATGTTCAGTCGCTGGAAGCAATATTCTCTTTATCAGGATGATATGACATGAGTGATAAACCTGG
>JBALVP010000114.1:0-1769 GCA_036961395.1 Porticoccus sp. | reverse complement strand
TAATACAGCGATGATGTTCAGTCGCTGGAAGCAATATTCTCTTTATCAGGATGATATGACATGAGTGATAAACCTGGGCTGATTCGACGTTTTTTCCGGTTGATTGGTGGCTTTCTGAGTGTTGTTAGGACGCTTATTAATATTGCTTTTTTGTTGATATTAGTTGGGCTGGCACTGAGCTTTATTCAGGGTGATGTTCAGCCACTACCAGAGCAGGCCGCATTGAGAGTCGCACCCGGTGGTTTTCTTGTGGAGCAAAAGACCTATGTGGATCCACTTACCCAGATTATGCAACAGAGCAGCCCCGCTGATGCCGAAACGCTGGTGTCAGATCTGATTGAGGCCATTGATCGTGCAACCCATGATAATCGGATCACCAGCATGGTTCTTGAGCTAGATTACTTGATTGGTGGTGGCATCAGTAAGCTGGAAGATATCGGTGATGCGCTGGCTCGCTTCAAGAAAAGTGGCAAGCTCATTATTGCTGTAGGTGATAACTACACCCAAGAGCAGTATTACTTGGCCAGTTATGCCGATGAGATCCATCTCAACCCAATGGGGACAGTATTGCTGACGGGGTATGGCAATTACCCCAATTACTTCAAGGATGCGCTCGATAAACTTCATATCAATCTGCATATTTTCCGAGTTGGCACCTATAAGGATGCCATTGAGCCCTTCACCCGCAACAATATGTCCGCCGCATCCCGAGAACACACAACGGAGTGGCTCAGTACGTTATGGTCTGTTTATACCAGCAGGGTAGAAACTTTACGTGAGTTGCCAGCTGATGCGATCAACGACTACGTCAACAATCTGGGCCAAAAGCTGGCTGGACATGATGGTGATGCTTCAGCATTAACCGTTGCAACGGGTTTGGTGGACAAACTGTCAACACGGCCACAAATGCGGGCTCGACTTCAACAGTTAGCGGGTATCAACGATGAGGGTGATTATCTGCATATTAATGTTGACCAGTATCTCGGACATTTGCGTCGAGCAGATGCCTTACAGTTAGAGCCAGAGTCCGCCAAGATTGGGTTAATTGTCGCTAAAGGCATGATTCTCGATGGTGAGCAGCAAGCGGGCACGGTAGGTGGCGATAGTTTGGCTGAGCTGTTTAAGCAGGCTCGTGATGATACTCAGGTTGAGGCACTGGTATTACGAATTGATAGTCCTGGAGGCAGTGCCTTTGCTTCTGAAGTGATTCGTCAGGAAGTGGCTCTCACCAGACAAACAGGCATCCCTGTCATTGTTTCCATGGGTTCCGTGGCGGCATCCGGTGGTTACTGGATTGCCATGGGTGCAGATCAGGTTTGGGCCAGTCCCACGACGATTACGGGTTCCATCGGTGTGTTTGGGGTTATTCCCACCTTTGAAGATAGTTTGACGGCTTTGGGTATCCACAGCGACGGGGTTGGCACCACAATGATGGCTGATTTTTTCCGGCTGGATAGGCCTATGTCACCCCAGGCAAAGGTAGTGATTCAGTCTGGTGTCAATCATGTCTATGACCGTTTTCTTTCCCTGGTTGCTGAGGCCAGAAACCGGACGCCAGCTGAAATTCATGAGGTAGCACAGGGCCGAGTCTGGACTGGAGAAAAGGCATTAGCTCTGGGGTTGGTGGATAAACTGGGTAGCCTACAGCAAGCCATTATCGCTGCTGCTGAAGTGGCCGAGTTGGATAGCTATAAAGTTGAACGGATAGAACCGCCATTGGATTTTTCAGAGCAGCTTATGCAGCAATTTGCGAGTGGTCAGGTGGGTGT
>JBALVP010000113.1:0-5121 GCA_036961395.1 Porticoccus sp. | reverse complement strand
ATGGCCACACTGACTGCAACGGTGAACGGCCATGTTTTCCACAATGCCCAACACTGGAATGTTCACTTTATTAAACATTTCAACGGCCTTACGCGCGTCCAGCAGGGCAATATCCTGAGGCGTTGTGACAATCACGGCCCCTGCTAACTGGGCTTTCTGCGCCAGTGTCAGCTGAATATCGCCCGTGCCAGGGGGCATATCCACGATCATATAGTCGAGTTCGCCCCACTGGGTCTGGGTAAGAATTTGCAGCAAGGCACCACTGGCCATAGGCCCACGCCATACCATCGGGGTCTGTTCTGTGACCAGATAGCCCATCGACATGGATTGAATACCGTGGGCTTCCACGGGCACAAAATACTTTTGATCAACGACTTCGGGGCGAGTGCCTTCAGCAACACCCAACATCATGGGCAGACTGGGGCCATAAACATCAGCATCTACAATCCCTACCCTGCTCCCATCGGCAGCCAGTGCCAACGCCAAATTAACCGCTGTGGTTGACTTGCCCACGCCGCCTTTACCGGAAGCTACCGCAATAATATGTTTAACGTCTTTCAGACCATCCTGAACGGGTGCCTCTGCCATCATTCAACCTCATACAAACTAATGAAAAAACAAGGGAAAACCGTTATAGTGGCGCCCCTCTACGGTGGCGTCACTTACAAGAGTTACGCCCCTTTACCAATACCAAATCTTAGCAGTCTACGATCATGACAGAACGCACGACCGAACGCCGAAAAATTCTTGTTACCAGCGCACTGCCTTACGCCAATGGATCGATCCATCTCGGCCATCTTGTGGAGTACATCCAAACGGATATTTGGACACGCTTCCAGAAAATGCGTGGTCACGAATGTTACTACGTCTGCGCCGATGATGCCCACGGTACGGCAATTATGTTGAAGGCTGAGCAGCTGGGCATTACACCTGAAGAACTGATTGCTCAGGTGAAAGCCGAGCATGAGGCTGATTTTGGCGATTTCCTGATTGAGTTTGATAACTATCACTCGACTCATACGGATGAGAACAGGGAGATGTCGTCACTCATCTACAACCGTCTGCGCGACAATGATCATATTGCTACCCGAGAGATCACCCAGGCATTTGACCCGGAAAAAAATCTGTTTCTGGCAGACCGCTATATCAAAGGCACCTGCCCGAAGTGTAAGACTGATGACCAGTATGGTGATAACTGTGAGGCCTGCGGTGCCACTTACGCACCCACCGATCTGATCAACCCCAAATCAGCCATCTCTGGTGCCACCCCAATTGAAAAAGCCTCCACTCATTATTTCTTTAAGCTGCCAGAGTTTTCTGACTTCCTGAAGGAGTGGACCCGTGCTGGCCATGTGCAGGACGAAGTGGCCAACAAGCTGGGCGAATGGCTAGATAGCGGATTGCACGAATGGGATATCAGTCGTGATGACCCTTACTTCGGTTTTGAAATTCCTGATGCGCCCGGCAAGTATTTTTATGTTTGGCTGGATGCACCGATTGGCTATATGGCCAGCTTCAAAAACCTGTGCGAGAAACAGGGTCTGTCGTTTGATGACTTCTGGAAACAAGACTCCGAAGCAGAGCTCTACCACTTTATCGGCAAGGATATTGTTAATTTCCATGCCCTGTTCTGGCCAGCCATGCTGACCAGCGCTAAGTTCCGCACCCCTACAAAGGTTTGTGTACACGGGTTTCTGACGGTCAATGGCAAGAAAATGTCGAAGTCGCGAGGCACTTTTATCAATGCCCGCAGCTATTTGGATAACCTCAACCCTGAATACTTGCGCTACTATTTTGCTGCCAAGTTATCTTCAGGTGTGGATGACCTCGATTTAAATCTGGATGATTTCATCCAACGGGTAAACAGCGACCTAGTGGGCAAGGTGGTTAATATTGCCAGCCGTTGCGCCAAGTTTATTACCAAGGGCAACGATGGCGTGCTATCCAACACGATTGCTGATGAGGCCTTGTGGCAGCAAGCAGTTGGAGCCGCTGATAGTATTGCCAACCATTATGAAAACCGCGAGTTTGGCAAAGCAATTCGTGAAATCATGTCACTGGCTGACGCAGCCAATGAGTACATTGCCGCAAAAGAACCCTGGAAACTGAGCAAAGAACCCGGCCGCGAGCAAGAAGTCTTAGATATTTGCTCCTTGGGTATCAACTTATTCAGGGCGCTGATGGTTTACCTGAAACCCATTCTGCCCGCCATGGCCAACGATGCTGAAGCGTTCCTCAATGACACCCTCAGCTGGGATGGAGAACTACACCCGCTTAAAGGTCACCAAATTAATAAGTTCAAACCGCTGATGCAGCGCGTTGAACAAGACAAGGTAGATGCCATGTTAGATGCAAGTAAAGAGGCCTTGGCGGCGACAGCTCAACCAGCATCAGAGGCTCCCGCTTCCAGCCCCTTATGCGATAAACCGCTGGCGGATGAACCTCTTGCAAAAGAAATTGGTTTTGATGATTTTATTAAGGTAGACCTGCGAGTTGCCCTTATTACCAAAGCCCAGCACGTTGAGGGCGCTGATAAATTACTACAACTGACATTGGATATCGGTGGCGAAACCCGCAATGTATTTTCGGGAATTAAGTCCTCCTATCGGCCTGAAGACCTTGAAGGTCGGCTGACAGTATTAGTCGCTAACCTTGCACCACGTAAAATGCGTTTTGGCCTCTCGGAAGGTATGGTGCTAGCGGCGGGAGATAAACAAGGTATTTATCTACTCTCGCCCGATAGTGGCGCTAAACCAGGACAGAGAATCACCTAGACAAACAACGACTGACGTCATATGGCTTATGTCTAAATGTACTAAGAAGTTAGCGTTTTATACTTATTAGCAGAATTTGCATGCCGCTATAATAGCGAGCTCACTGAGATAAGACTAAATGCAAGAATTTGCCGTTATTCTAATTAGCACCATACTGGTGAACAACTTTGTTCTGGTCCAGTTTCTGGGCCTGTGCCCGTTTATGGGTGTTTCCAGCAAGCTGGAGACGGCTATCGGGATGGCTGGTGCCACCACCTTTGTACTAACCCTAGCTGCCATGTCCAGCTACCTGGTCAATACCTGGGTTCTGATCCCGCTGAATCTGGAATACCTAAAAACGATTTCCTTTATTCTGGTAATTGCCGTAGTCGTGCAGTTCACCAAGATGTTTATCGAAAAAAGTAGTCCGCTTCTCTATCGAGTGCTGGGTGTCTTTTTGCCATTAATCACCACCAACTGTGCTGTGTTGGGTGTTGCACTACAAAATACGGCGAAAGCACATACCTTTGTGGAATCGACACTCTACGGGTTCGGCGCTGCATTGGGTTTCTCTTTGGTGCTGACACTATTCGCGGCGATGCGTGAGCGACTCGCTGTTGCCGATATACCTGCCCCGTTTAAGGGCGCAGCCATCGGTATGATTACCGCCGGTTTAATGTCATTGGCCTTTATGGGCTTCAGCGGATTGGTATAGGGGCAAATAATAACGTGTACGACATTATTGCCCAGAACCCGCTGTCCGCTGCATTAGTTGCACTGGTCGGACTCTCCGTCATTTTTGGCGCAGTGCTCGGCTACGCGGCCGTTAAATTTAAAGTGGAAGGTGATCCGATTGTCGAACAAATTGATAGTCTTCTACCACAAACCCAGTGCGGCCAATGTGGTTACCCTGGCTGCCGCCCCTATGCAGAGGCTATTGCCAACGGCGACACGATTAATAAATGCCCCCCTGGCGGACAAACCACCATCAATGCTATTGCTGACCTGCTCGATGTAGAAGCCCCCACGCTGGATGAAGAGCACGGGGAAGAGAGTGACGTTAAAACAGTCGCCTACATACGAGAAGATGAATGCATTGGCTGCACCAAATGTATTCAGGCCTGTCCCGTTGACGCCATACTCGGTGCGGCCAAACTGATGCACACCGTCATTATCAGTGAATGTACTGGCTGTGATCTTTGTGTAGAACCCTGCCCCGTGGACTGCATCGACATGCTTCCCGTGGCCAAGGGGCTCGGTGACTGGAAGTGGGATATACCCGTCTCGCCAGAAGACCAGTTCAAAGGTTTGGGCGCCAGCGGAATTATTGCTACCGACAAAATTGCCAGTGACAAGACCGATGGAGACAAGGCTGCATGAGAAAGGTCTGGGATCTGATCGGCGGTATTCACCCCCCCGAGAATAAACATCAATCGGTACAATCGAGTATCGGCACCTTGCCAATGCCCAAGGCATTGGTCATTCCCCTCAGTCAGCATATTGGCGCACCGCCAAAGCTACTGGTTGCTGAAGGTGAACATGTTCTAAAAGGACAGGTGCTTGCTGAACCCAAAGGGTTTGTCAGTGTGGGGATTCATGCGCCCACGTCAGGGGTCATCAGTGCGATCAGTGACCACCCTATTCCTCATCCCTCCGGCATGGCTGCACGCTGTCTTACCCTGATACCCGATGGTGAGGATCAGTGGGTTGCAACCAAGGGTATTGAAAACTATCGTGAGCGTAGCCCGGAAGAACTACTCAATATTATTCGCCAATCTGGCATAGCGGGTATGGGTGGCGCTGGATTTCCTTCCGCCGTAAAACTGGGTCCTCGACAACCGATTTCTACCCTCATTATTAACGGTACCGAGTGCGAACCCTATATCACGGCTGATGATATGCTGATGCGTGAACGCCCTCAGGAGATTGTTGAGGGTATAAAAATACTGTCGTACATTCTCGGTGAACCCGAAGAAATTCTGATTGGTATTGAAGACAATAAACCGGAAGCCTACGAAGCACTGGAACCTTACCTTAAGGATACCAATATTGAGCTGGTGGAATTCCAAACTCGCTACCCTTCCGGTGGTGAAAAACAGCTGATCCAGGTTCTCACCGGCAAAGAGGTACCCAATGGGGGACTACCGGCAGATGTCGGCATTGTCTGCCAGAACATTGGTACAACCCATGCCATAAAACGGGCGATCCAACAGGGCGAACCGCTGATTTCCCGTGTGACCACCGTGACCGGTAAAGCCTGCCAAACAAATAGAAACTATCAGGTACTGATTGGCACCCCCATCAGCCACTTGCTCGAACACAACGGCTTCGATGCAAACCAATGCCCCCGGTTAGTCATGGGTGGCCC
>JBALVP010000112.1:0-5179 GCA_036961395.1 Porticoccus sp. | reverse complement strand
GGGTTAGTGTTAAATTAACGGCTACCTGTCAACTCCATATCAACCCTTTCTCAGTAGCTCAAGCACCTCTGCAGCGGCTACTGGAATATTGGTCCCCGGACCATACACTGCAGACACACCAGCATCATAAAGCATCTGATAATCCTGAGGTGGAATCACTCCCCCACAAACCACCTTGATATCAGCACCACCTTCCTTTTTAAGCGCATCAATTAGTTGTGGAACCAATGTTTTATGCCCTGCTGCCTGGGAAGAAACACCAACCACATGGACATCATTTTCGACGGCCATACGAGCAGCCTCATCCGGGGTCTGAAACATTGGGCTAATATCCACATCAAAACCGATATCGGCAAAGGCGGTGGCAATTACCTTGGCACCGCGATCGTGGCCATCCTGCCCCATCTTGGCCACCAACATACGCGGCCGGCGCCCTGCTTCTGCCGCGAAGGCTTCCACTCCAGCCTGTATAGCAGCGAAGTCTTCATCCCCCTCGTAAGCAGAACCATACACACCACTAATGGTACGGGTTACCGCTTGATGGCGGCCCCACTCTTTTTCCAGTGCGGACGAAATTTCACCCACTGTGGCTCGAGCTCTGGCAGCATCTACCGCCAAGGTCAAAAGATTTCCCCGACCCGTTTTAGCTGCTTCAGTCAGTGCATCCAGTGCCTTCTGACAAGCCTCACTATCACGCTCTGTACGAATTTTTTTCAATCGTGCCACCTGTGATTCACGCACCACCGTATTATCGATATCCAGAATATCTATATCTGGCTCTTCCTCCAGTTGGTATTTATTCACACCAACAATTACTTCTTCCCCACGGTCAATTCGAGCTTGGCGTAATGCTGCGGCCTGTTCAATTCGTAATTTAGGCATGCCGGACTCTACCGCCTTGGTCATACCACCCAGCTCTTCCACTTCATCGATCAACACACGCGCTTCCTTCACTAGCTGATCGGTTAGGGTTTCCACATAATAGGACCCCGCAAGAGGATCGACCACATTGGTAATACCTGTTTCTTCCTGAATCACCAACTGGGTATTTCTGGCAATGCGGGCAGAGAACTCGGTAGGCAATGCTAGCGCCTCATCCAGTGCATTGGTATGCAACGATTGCGTGCCGCCCAATACTGCTGACATGGCCTCAATCGTTGTTCGCATCACATTATTGTAGGGATCTTTACTCGTCAAACTCACGCCCGATGTTTGGCAGTGAGTTCGCAACATTAATGACTTTTCATTCTGTGGATCAAACTTCTCTTTCATCAGCGTTGCCCACAAAATTCGTGCGGCACGCAGTTTTGCTATCTCCATAAAAAAATTCATGCCGATAGCAAAGAAGAAAGACAACCGGGGCGCAAATTTATCCACATCCAGGCCGCTGTCAATGGCGGTTCGAACGTACTCAATGCCATCGGCGATGGTAAATGCCAGCTCCTGTACGTTAGTGGCTCCGGCCTCTTGCATATGATAACCAGAGATAGAAATGGAATTGAACTTAGGCATGTGCTCCGCGGTATAGCCAATAATATCGGAGACAATTCGCATTGAGGGCACGGGAGGGTAGATGTAGGTGTTACGAACCATAAACTCCTTGAGGATATCGTTCTGCAAAGTCCCCGCCAGCTGCTCAGGTGCTACCCCCTGCTCTTCAGCAGCCACAATATAGCTAGCCATGACTGGCAACACAGCGCCGTTCATGGTCATAGAGACAGAAACCTTATCCAATGGAATCTCATTAAAGAGGATTTTCATATCCTCCACCGAGTCGATAGCAACGCCAGCTTTACCCACATCACCCACTACTCGCTCGTGATCAGAGTCATAACCACGGTGTGTCGCCAAGTCGAAGGCAACCGACAACCCCTGCTGCCCAGCGGCCAGGTTTCGTCGATAAAATTCATTAGATTTTTCAGCTGTAGAAAAGCCGGCATACTGTCGAACCGTCCAGGGTCGACCAGCGTACATCGTCGCTTTAGGGCCACGTGTAAATGGAGCAAAGCCAGGAAGGTTGTCCTGATACTCAAGACCAGCCACATCTTCTTTGGTATAAAGCGGCTTAACAGCAATACCTTCAGGTGTCTGCCATACCAAATCATCCGGCGACTTACCCTTGGTTTCTTTAGTGGCCAAATCAACCCAATCAGCATAAGAGGGTTTGGAAATATCGGTCATTGAACGCTACCTCAAATAAATTCTGCCCGGTGTGGCCCATTAATAGATCTAATACTATCAAGCTAGCGGATGTCTCTCATCACACTATAGGCTACTGCGGCTATTACTTGGGAGGGAAGGCAATATTAAGCAGCCATTCACTCTCCTCTTTGATCAATGCACTATGAGGTAGCTTATAGATAGAAACAAGGGCCGATTTACACTCAAAAACTCACTAAATACTTCACAAATATATAAATACCACCCATTAATATGCTAGCATTTAAACCAAACTCACCAATTCATAACAGGGGCCGCACATCGCCACTATCTCACACTATCATGTAGCCAGCTGCCTTCACGGTATCCACCAGCACCAGCTAGACCACCAAGTACTATTGGCTCGCGCCGGCATCAACCCAGCGGTGGTTGAACAAACAACCGATAGAGTTCATACAGATCAGGTAGCACGACTATTCCGACTGGTTCAGCAGGCACTGAATGATGAGTTTATGGGGTTTACTTCTCAACCCTGCAAATACGGTGTTTTTGCAACGCTCTGTGAATTGCTCCGCCACGTTAAAACACTGAGAGAGCTGCTAGAAAAAACCGCTCATTTTTACAGCCTGATGACTGATGCTCTACAGATACAACTCCTGATAGAAGGAGGTACCGCTGAACTCCGTTTTAATTTACAACAACCCGTTTTAGACCAAGGGCATTTTTTGACCGAGTTCCTGATGGTCATCTGGCACCGCTTCCCCAGCTGGTATATCGGGGAGACAATTCGCCTACGAGAAACACACTTTATCCACGCCATTCCCGCTCATCAGGATGAACTGAGAGTTATGTTTCCTAGCAATCTGTTATTTCAACAACCAAGTAACAGCCTATTTTTTGATACTCAATACTTGGAGAAGCCTCTGGTTCGCACGGATCGTGAGCTGGAAATTTTCCTAGCTAACCACCCGGCCGATATCATGACAATTCCCGGTGAAGACAATAGCCTAGAAGCACAGATTGAACGAACTATTTTGAACCTTAGTAATGATCAGCTGATGCTCCCCAAGGCAGAAGACCTTGCCAAGGAACTGAACATCAGCGCTCTCACGCTATATAGACGGCTGTTACAGGAAGGTACCAGCTACCAAAAAATTAAAGATAACATCCGTAGAGAAGTTGCCATTAACAAGCTGGTCAAAGAGCGGCTTTCAGTTGATCAGGTCTCAGAGATAGTTGGCTTTTCCGAACCCCGATCATTCACCAGAGCGTTTAAACATTGGACAGGGCTGTCACCAAGAAATTACTGTAAATATCATAAAGTCAGATAATGACCTTAGGTTATTAAATAACCTTACAGGTCAAATCCCCCTCCCACCACTACCGTCTGGCCGCTGATGTAATTAGCCTCGGGAAGGCAGAATAAGTACACCGCATCGGCCGCTTCCTTCGGCGTACCCGGGCGACCAAGGGGTATCATTGTCTCAACCATCTGCAAGACCTGATCACTGATACCAACTTTGATGTCGTGCCCCTGAACATTGATGGTGTTTTCATCACTTACAGCGGCAGTAAGGCGTGTCTGGATAAAACCAAAGGCAACTGCATTCACATTGACGTTATAACGCCCCCATTCCTTACATAGCGTTTTCGTCATGCCCACAACGCCGGCTTTTGCTGCTGAGTAGGCCAGCTGGCCGGGGTTGCCATTGAGTCCAGAAACCGATGAGATATTGACCACCTTCCTAAAAACCTCATGGCCAGCATCTTCATCTTGACGATGAAATTTTTTAATGTAGGGCTGAGCAGCTTTTAATATTCGATACGGTGCCGTCATATGCACATCAACCATCGCATACCACTGCTCGTCATCCATTTTCTGAACAACGTTATCCCAGGTGTAGCCAGCATTATTAATAATGATGTCCAGACCACCAAAGGTATCGACCGCCATGTTCACAAAACGCTCACCAAAATCTTGTTCTGTGACACTACCAATACAAGCAACGGCCTCCGAACCTATCGCGTGAATATCCTCGACCAATTGATTAGCCAGGTCAGCATCCAGATCATTGACCACCACCTGAGCACCTTCAGCCGCTAACTTAAGCGCAATTTCCCGCCCAATACCACGACCAGAACCACTCACTAGAGCTACTTTTCCTGCCAATTTACTCATGTCTTTTTCTGCACCGCACTAATCAAGACTGCACACTGTCTCGGGTAGAAACCCGTTGACACCAAGCACTAAGATGAACACATTCATCAGGAATGGTCGCTTTTACCCAACCACTGAATTTCACAAAAACGTAGGCTGAGATATCAGCAATAGTAAAATTATCTCCAACCATAAACTCACGGCCCTCAAGATGCTTATTCAATACACGATAAAAGGCTTGGATTCGTTCATTACCCCTCTCCGCCAGCTCGGAAATTTGCTCATAAGAAACAGGCCCTGGTAATGCGCGCCCGGCAAAGCCTGGGGCTGAATTACGAAGCACTTCAGCTACCGCCTGAAAACCATCCGTAAAACAGCAATGATCCCAACTCAAAATTAATGCCCGGGAGAGTGGGTCAGTGCCCAACAGGGGCTTCTGGGGGTAAATATCTTCGAGGTAACTGTACATACCCACCACCTCTGTCAGCACCTCGCCGTCATCCAGCACCAATGCAGGTACAGTTCCCACACTATTAACGGCACGAAATGACTCGCCAAACTGTTCTTTTGCCATCAGATCCACATGTTCAGTCTCTATCTCAATGCCTTTTTCAGACAAAAAAATATCGAGACGCATGGGGTTGGGTGCTGGGGGATAAGTATAAAGTTTCATAACACTGCTCCTTTGCAACGGGAACTATACCGTTTTATGAATTCACAAGCATGGAGATCTCTGGGCTGCTGACAGGTTTAATCTGCTGGGGATGATGACTTAATAAAAACCAGAACAAATAAGAAATATTTGAACCTGAAAAAACAGGGTGACATGACTCAATTATTGAGCAGGATAGAAGCCCGGAC
>JBALVP010000111.1:0-5288 GCA_036961395.1 Porticoccus sp. | reverse complement strand
GTCGAAAATTTCGACACATTTCTGACTTTCTTTCTGGAAGTGGGTCGCGACATTAACGCCCAAAACCCGGAAGGGAAAACCCTGCTTGCCATTGCCGGCGAGCATCGTCACGGCGATGAGTATGTGGACGCCTTACATAAGCACAAGGCCGTATAAATTCGACCGGTGAAAGTTCAAGTTAACTACTGGGCCAAAACTCCGTCTTATGGACACTGAGAAAAGCAGCACTACACAGCATGAACGGATTCTTGGAACATGGAAAATATTAGCCTGGAAACGCAGGCTAGTAGCGTCCGATGAAGAATTTGATGCTTTTGGCCCAAACCCCTCCGGCTACATCAACTACGCTCCAGATGGCCGCTTAATGGTACTGGTTTTACGTGGTGATAGGCTCGCCCCTTCAGGAAATCTGCCCACAGAAAGCGAGAAAATCGCACTCTTCGACTCCATGTTTGCTTATGCAGGAACCTATGTTGTTGAGCCAGATAGAGTGATCCACAACTTGGATGCCAGCTGGAACGAGCTGTGGACTGGCACATTACAAACACGCTTTATCTCCTTTGAAAATGACCACCTCATTTACACAACGCCAGAAACCGTCGACCCCATGGACGGAAAGCTATGCACATATAAAGTCACACTTGTACGATCCTAACGTTGACTCCCCTATTGGGGCTGACCCATGAAATTTGAAAAACACCTAAAAATAGACAGTACAGATAAAACCGCTGTTGATATTCTTGGTGAGTCTACAGAATTAACCAAACAGGCCATCAAGCAAACGATGTCCAAAGGTGCCGTGTGGTTAACTCGACATAACAGCACCCGGCGTATTCGTCGTGCAGATAAACCGCTACAACCTGGTGACCACTTACATCTTTATTTTGATCAAGCGATTCTGGAGCAGCAACCGGATGAAGCAATACTGGTTGCAGACGAAGGCCTCTACAGTATTTGGCACAAGCCCTATGGCATGCTGTGCCAGGGTTCTAAATGGGGTGACCATTACACAATCAATCGCTGGGTTGAGAAAAACCTGAAGCCCCAGCGCCCCGCCTTTATTGTGCATCGACTGGATCGCGCAGCCACTGGGTTAATTATTATTGCTCACCAGAAAAAAATAGCCGCCTATTTTTCCAATTTATTTCAATGTCGTGAAATGGAGAAAAAATATCAGGCGATTGTTTATGGTAAATTTCCCGCTGAGCTAACACTCAGTTCAGAAATAGACAATAAACCTGCACGGAGTCATGCCAGGTCTATCAACTTTAATTCTGCAACCGACCAATCCCTCGTTAACATTGATATAGAGACAGGCAGAAAACATCAGATCAGGCGACATTTGTCCAAAGCCGGCTTCCCCATTGTAGGTGACCGGTTATACGGCCAAGAAGAACTTAACCGAACTGATGGTGGAGGAAAAGATCTTTGCCTAACCTCGTACTACCTATCTTTTATTTCACCCATTGATCACATTAAGAAAAGCTATACATTGCCCGACTCCCTTCGCCCTAAACTTGAATATTAATCTCATTCACTACGATAACTAGCGGATTGTGCGCTGCTACCTATAATTAACCCACTTGTGGATATACTTTATATCCACGAAACACTAGGAATTTTCCTATGGATAACGGAATGAATTTCGATGGTGTTGTCTCTTGTAATTGGCAAGATGTCGAAGCGGATGAGGCAGCACCGGGGATCACTCAACGAGTGCTCTGGCAAGGTAGTGATTTTAAACGTGTTGTTGTATTTGAATTCCAACCGGGTTCAGTTTACCCGGGGCTTGATGTCCATGAACCAGGGCCGGAGCAAGTGTATGTTATTTCCGGTGAGTTTAACGATGGGCGTGAGATTTTTAAGGCTGGGGATTTTATCCACAACCCCGCAGGCTCTGCTCATATTCCTCAATCAGAAACAGGTTGCGTACTTTTAGTGATGTTTCCAGAAGGCTAAAACACATCATTGAGGCGTGAACCACACCCGCGTAATATCTCTCTTTAGTACGTTCTATTCAGTGGCGTTTTTAGGTAGTTTTCGCCTAAACTATTGTTATGTTTCTGGTTATAAGTCTATAACGCGCAGTGATTACTCGTTGACTACATGGTTAAGTGGTATATACTCGGATCAGCTTGAAAGTACGTCTTATATTTATGCACACCATTTCGATGTCTCGTCTTTAGTAGCTCGTCCGGTTCTTCATAAGTAATAGCAACACATTTCAGCAAAATCGGCCTTATTTTAAGGGCTTTAATTACTATTGATTTATAGGATATGACTATGTCTACTACTACTGGTACCGTTAAATGGTTCAACGAATCTAAAGGTTTTGGCTTTATCGAGCAAGAATCTGGTCCCGATGTTTTTGCTCACTTCAGCGCCATTTCTTCTTCAGGCTTCAAAACCCTGATCGAAGGCCAAAAAGTTGAGTTTACTGTTACTCAAGGCCAAAAAGGTCCTCAAGCAGAGAACATCGTAGTTGTTTAATTTATAAAACTACTACAGGGCCTGCATTCATTGTAGTGCGGGCCACCTCTAACTCCTCAGGAGTTAAAGGTAAAAAGGGCAAGACTCACGTCTTGCCCTTTTTTATTGTCTGAATGAATAGACCGAAACAATATGATTAGCCGAAAGGTGATAGGGAGGTGTTCAGCTCCCTATCATCGCTGATTAGCCTCTTGAGCGAGAGCCTGCTTGGCCTCTGCTTGCTCCAGCAGATCGCCCTCTACTAGCACCACCGTGATTACCACCCCGGTTACCTCCAGTGTTACCACCAGCTCGAGACCTACCGCCACCTCCACGATTCTGACGTCCATTTTGAATCGGCTCGGCTTTAATAGAGGGGTTCGGCGTGAAACCATCAATGGCTACTTTAGGTACTTCTGTTTTGAGGAGCCGTTCAATATCACGTAGTAATTTGTGCTCATCAATACAGACCAGAGAGACGGCCTCCCCTTCATTGCCAGCGCGACCTGTACGACCAATTCGGTGTACATAATCTTCCGGCACATTGGGAAGTTCGAAATTAACCACATGTGGTAGCTGGTCGATATCAAGACCGCGTGCAGCAATATCCGTAGCCACCAATACACGAACGGCACCACGCTTAAAGTCTGCCAGCGCTTTGGTACGTGCCCCCTGACTTTTATTCCCATGAATAGCTGCGGCAGTAAGACCATCTTTCCCCAACTGTTCAGCGAGTCGATTAGCGCCATGCTTAGTACGGGTAAATACCAGCACCTGTTTCCAGTTACCTGAACCAATGAGAAGGGAGAGCAATTCACGCTTCCGGTTCTTATCGACAAAATGAGCGACCTGAGAAACGCTCTCGGCAGTGGTATTACGGCGTGCCACCTCAATCAAGGTTGGAGAATCCAGCAAGCCATCAGCCAATCGCTTAATCTCATTAGAGAAGGTGGCTGAAAATAGTAGATTCTGACGCCGTTTAGGCAACAGAGCTAATACTTTGCGAATATCATGAATAAAACCCATATCCAGCATACGGTCAGCTTCATCCAGCACCAGAATTTCTACCTGGGAAAGATCCAAGGTTTTCTGGCCCACATGGTCTAAAAGACGACCAGGTGTGGCCACCAAAATATCAACACCCTTTCTGAGGGTTGCTATTTGTGGGTTGATTTTGACACCACCAAAGATAACAGCGGACCGCATAGGCAAATATTTGCCATAGGTTGCGACACTTTCACCCACTTGAGCTGCTAACTCTCGTGTGGGAGTAAGCACTAACGCCCGGACAGGACGATAACCATTGGCAGGCTTCTGATCACTTAAACGTTGTAAAAGGGGTAGTGTAAAGCCGGCGGTTTTTCCCGTGCCAGTTTGCGCACCAGCCAAAACATCATGCCCTTCAAGTACAGTAGGGATAGCTTTGGCTTGTATTGGTGTAGGTTCGGTGTAGCCCTGATCGGACACAGCACGAAGTATTTCGGCCGACAGGCCGAGATCAGTAAATAACATAAAAAATAGAACTCCAGAACCAGCCTACTCTATGCCTCTGGCACAACGACGGTCTAAGGCTGGAAAATAATTAAATAGGGCGTCTGGAAATATCGAGAGGAAACTACCAAGAACACTACTTAGAACATAAAGGTACCGACCGATGGGTACCAAGACGGCGGCGACTATAACAGGGGCCACCAAGCAAGTCCAACCTGTAAATGAGAGCGGAGTCATACGCTTTACAGTTCACTACTCTTCAAATGTATAAACATCACTGTCGGGATGAAAGGCCATCCAGGCAAACCAATAAGCCGTTACTGAAGTAAGGACTTCACCTTTATCATCGAGAATTCTGGCACTGCGATCTTGCGCACTATATTCAACACTCAACGCTTGCCCATCGATGGTATCTGCAAGTGGACTTTTCCCACGAGCCAGCTCCGCAAAAGGATAGGCTTTTGCTTTATCAGCCAGCTCAATGCCGATAACCATCTCTTTTGGGTGATAACGCTTGTCGTAATTAGAGAGGGGAAACAAGACTCTTCGGCTTTTGTCATACGCGGGGTAAGGGCTTGCCCCATAGTTACGATAGAACCCCGTATCACCTGATAAAACGAGGGTGTTGGGATGACGTTCACGCCATATCCGCCAAGTCGTATGCTCCACTGGAAGTCTCTCAAGATAGGCACCCTTTAAGGGACCACTGATCGCCCTACCCTCCATTTGCGACCACAGTGAATTTGTATTCCGGTCATACATGAGCAAACCATTGTTGTAGAGAAGCCCTGATACCCCAAATTGCAGATGCTTCCCGTCTACCATGGGGTTAAATGCCATACCGGTACCACAAAGTGGACAATAGCTCAGGGTAACTGGCTGACCATTAAATGCATCATTGACCAACTCGTGGTAATCCAGAATCCCAATGGGAAATGCCTTCTTGACCCCATTGACACTCATTCCCAACAACTTGTCATCAGGTGACAGGAAACCAGCATCTGAAGCACTGATAAATGCGGGGTCATCCAAAGAGGGGATCCCATCTCGAGGGGGACCACCCCCGTAGATTTCATTGATAGGGATCAGCGGCTCACTAATAACAAAGCCATTTCTTTCTACAGGAGAACTGGCGACCAAAGGGCAAAACAACACCAACAGCAATATGGCCACAACCCCGGAATGGGATATTTTATCTATTCTGTTCTGCAGCCCCACAAGCATCACCTATCCAACCTCTTCACCCAGCCTTTCATACTCACTGTTAAGTATGGACACCAGATGGAAGAAATCGTTGGCAAAATATTGCACATAAGAATGTAAAAAGG
>JBALVP010000110.1:0-5413 GCA_036961395.1 Porticoccus sp. | reverse complement strand
GCTGAGTTAAAGTCTCCATTACTTCGAGCCCGGTACTTGATGTCCCTGAGTGGCATTGAGGGGTCGGGTGAAGCGAGCATAACCCGAGATCCGACTTTTCTGATGCAGCAAATCGAGTTGCGCGAAGCATTGTCTGAGGTAAGAGAGGCTAGTGAGCCTTTTGTTGCTCTGGGTCGAGTGGCAGAAGAGGCGAGAGGGCAGTATGCCGATTTACAACGAGAATTTGGTCAACAATACAGTCAAACTGATGTCGAGAATGCCATTGATACAGTGGCAAAGATGCAATTCTTCAGTAAATTACTGAATGAAGTGGAGCAGTTTGAGGAAGAATTAGACGATGAATAAATGGTAATTAATTGTGGTCCTGTTACAGATTTCTGAACCCGGTCAGTCACCGGAACCCCATCAACGTCGACGTGCTGTAGGCATTGATCTTGGTACGACAAATTCACTTGTTGCGACGGTGAGGAGCGGCACACCTGATACCTTGGTGGACAGTGAAAGCCAGCACTTACTGCCATCTGTTGTTCATTACAATGCCTCTGGTGAAACTACCGTTGGTCGGAGAGCGTATGCACAGTCAGCTGACGACCCCCTGAATACCCTGAGTTCGGTAAAACGATTTATGGGGCGTGGTATTGAAGACATCAAGACATTGGGTAGTCAGCTGCCTTATGAGATGGCAGCCAGTGATAGTGGTATGCCTAATTTCAAGACGGTTGCTGGGGAAATTAGCCCAGTAGCAGCATCTTCGGAAATTCTAAAGACGCTTATCGAGCGAGCAGAACTGGCTCTGGATGGACAGCTTGATGGTGCTGTAATCACTGTCCCAGCTTATTTCGATGAGGCTCAGCGCCAGGCTACCAAGGATGCAGCCACTTTGGCGGGTGTCAAAGTATTGCGCCTGCTCAATGAGCCAACGGCGGCAGCGGTGGCCTATGGGTTGGATCAGGGCGGTGAGGGTATTATTGCCGTTTACGACCTGGGCGGTGGTACCTTTGATATATCCATTCTAAGGTTGTCCCATGGTGTGTTCGAAGTGCTAGCTACGGGTGGTGATTCGGCATTAGGTGGCGATGATTTTGACCGAGTACTGGCTCAGTGGTTGAGTGAGCAGGCAGGATTAGGTGATGATTTAAATCCCTCTCAGCAGCGACAGTTGCTAATGGCGGCCCGGTCTGCAAAGGAGTCGCTTTCTAGTCAGTCACCGGTAGAAGTCTCCGTAGCTGGTTGGACGGGTGAGTTTAAGCGAGAACAGTTAGATCAACTGATTGACCCCCTGATCGATAAAACATTGAGAGCGTGTAGGCGCTCGCTGCGAGATGCTGGGCTAAAGCCAGAAGATGTTGCCAATGTAGTGATGGTGGGTGGTTCAACTCGGACCCTTAGGGTGCGAGAAAAAGTCACAGAAGCCTTTGGTAAACAACCACTAGTAGATATTGACCCAGATCGGGTGGTCGCTATTGGTGCAGCACTTCAAGCTGATGTGCTTGTGGGCAATAAGCCGGGCGATGAAATGCTGCTGCTGGATGTGATCCCTCTTTCTTTAGGTATCGAAACCATGGGCGGGTTGATGGAGAAAATCATTCATCGTAATACAACGATTCCTGTCGCTAAAGCACAGGACTTTACTACCTTCAAAGATGGCCAGATAGCCATGGCCATTCATGTGCTTCAAGGTGAAAGAGAGCTGATTGCTGATAGTCGTTCATTAGCACGGTTTGAATTGCGGGGAATACCTCCCATGGTTGCCGGGGGCGCTAAAATTCGGGTGAGCTTTCAGGTGGATGCTGATGGGTTACTGAATGTGTCAGCCAAGGAGTTAATCAGTGGTGTGGAAGCTCATGTGGAGGTTAAGCCTTCCTATGGACTTAATGATGAGGATGTCACCCGGATGCTTAAGGAGTCCTATACCCATGCTCGTGAGGATATGCAGACAAGGGCGCTTCGTGAGCAACAGGTTGATGCGGATAGAATGTATGAAGATCTTCTTGCCGCTCTGGAGCAGGATGGTCGTCAGTTGCTTAATGAGGAGGAATATCACTGCCTGGAAACAGCACTGGGTGATTTGGGGCAGACTCGTCATAGTAAGAATCACCGGGAAATTGCACGTCACATTGAAATGGTATCAAAGGCCAGCGAAGAATTCGCCGCACGTCGTATGAATGCCAGTATCCAGAAAGCACTGACAGGACACAGTCTTGACGAAATAGAGAAGGATGTGTGACATGCCAAAAATTGTGTTTCTACCCGATGACAATATTTGCCCCGAAGGTGTTGTGGTTGATGTTGAGCCGGGAAGAACTATTTGTGAGGTAGCATTGGATGAGGGTATTGAGATTGAGCATGCTTGTGAGCTGTCCTGTGCTTGTACTACCTGTCACGTGTATATCCGAGAGGGGTTTGATTCAATAGGCGAGGCCGATGAACTGGAGGAAGATTATCTGGATAAGGCTTGGGGAGTAGACCCAGACTCCAGGCTTAGTTGTCAGGCCGTTGTTGGCAATGAAGACCTGGTTGTAGAAATCCCCAAATACACTATTAATATGGTGTCTGAAAAGCATTAGGAGGTCAGCTGTGTCACTTAAGTGGGCAGATATACAAGATATCGCCATAGAGTTATCGGAAGCTCATGAGGATGCTGACCCCCATTACATCAACTTTGTTGATCTTCGTAATTGGGTGTTGGCATTGGCAGATTTTGATGATGATCCAGACCGTTGCGGTGAAAAGATTCTGGAAGCAATCCAGATGGCATGGATTGACGAACTCGATTAGAATATCACCAACCGATAATAATGGACTAAGGGGTATTAATGAGCTCTAAAGAAGAGCTTTATAAAGTACTGGTTGAATCAGTTCCCTACGGCACTCTTTTCTTTGCTTACGGCGTCTGCGTCGACGCCAACAAAAACGCGCTAGAACTCCTTGGGTGTGAACTTCGACAACTGGTTGGCGCCTCCCTCGACAGTATCACTGGTGATGAATCTACTGCGCTGGTGGATCTTAAGCTACAGCTAAAAAAAGCACTTCGTGACCGCAGCGAAGAGATTGTGTGGCAGTGTCCTTCGAGCGGTAGTCCTACAGAGATTACCCTCAACATTGTTTATGTCACGGAAGATGGTAAAGAATTGGTGGTGATGCTGAACCGTCAGCAGTCTGGGGCAGAGCCAATTCTTGATAAGCTAGACGACACACAGAATTTTTCTGCATCACCAGCCGCTTCTCCTTCAGTAGAAACACAGTCAGCAGAAACACAGCCAACGGCTGAACCGAAAGACGTTGAATCGCGAATAGACGCTTTGCCAGTTGAGCCTGAATTAGTAACTCAGCCATTAGAAGGTGAAGTGGTTCTGGATGCAGGCGGCATTGATCCACCTATCCTGACGGAGCAGGTAGCTGATACAGGCAGCCCTCAACCTTGGGAAAAGGCAACCCGTAATCATTATTTCGATACATTGACCAACCTGCCGAATCGACAAATGTTGATTCAAACAGTGGGTACCTTTCTGGAAGAACATCAGGGCCAGCAGGTATGTGGTGCAGTGATGATGTTAGATCTGGACCACTTCAAAGATATCAATGATTCCTGGGGCCATAATGTCGGTGATCAGGTGATCAAAAAAGTGGGGCGAACCGTTGCCAGTTTGGTCACAGGTGAAAATATGTTGGCTCGAATGAGTGGTGATGAGTTCGTCTTGTTTATACCGCAATTGTCAGACAATATTTCACAGGCTGCATGGGATGCTCAGGCTGTTGCTGAAAAGATAGGAGAGGCTGTGGCTACGCCACTGTTCCTTGATGGCCACGAGGTTATTCTCACTGCCAGTGTTGGCATTGCCTTGTTGACTGATTCTGGTATCACTGCTGATCGTGTGTTGCAGTATGCAGATACTGCGATGTACGAGGCTAAGCGGAAAGGCCGTAATAGCATCGCTTTTTTTGACCCCTGTATTACCGAAAAGGCACAGCGGCAGATTGCTATGAATACTCGGTTGCGGAAAGCCATGGACAACCATGAGTTTGTGCTCTACGTGCAGCCTCAGATTAGTGTTCAGACAGGTGAGCTCATGGGTGGCGAAGCGCTGTTGCGTTGGATGAATGCGGACAAAATTACCAATATGCCTTCAGAGTTTATCCCGGTTCTGGAGTCGTCAGGCTTGATTGTGGATGTGGGTCGTTGGGTTATTCGAACAGCATGTGAGTATGTTCGTAACTTTCTTGATCAGGGTATTTGGGCTGAACATATGAGGCTAAGTATTAATATCAGCCCTCGTCAGTTTCGTGACCCGCAGTTATTTGAAATTGTTCAGCACAGCATGAAGAGCTACAACATCGATCCAAAGTACATTAACTTTGAAGTGACAGAAAATCTGGTTATCGAGGATGTAGACGAAGCCATTAAAAAGATGGAGGCAATCAAGTCTCTGGGGTCGATGTTTTCAATTGATGATTTTGGCATTGGCTATTCTTCTATGATCTACCTTAAGCGGTTGCCTTTTGACCACCTCAAGATTGATCGTGAGTTTATTCGCAATATTCATCGTGACCCAGAAAGCCGGGGTGTGGTGGAAGCCATTATGGCGGTTTCCAAGCAATATGGACTAAAAGTGACGGCAGAAGGAGTGGAAAACCGCGAGGCGCTAGAGATACTGAAGGAGCTTGGTTGCCATTCCTATCAAGGTGCCCATTTCAGTATGCCGGTGCCCTGTGATCGTTTTACAAAATTACTTGCTGCATGAGCCGCTTATTCACCTGATCGTTGTTAATGCTATTCCTTGTAACCCTTTGTCTTCGAGAGTAAAATTCCCACCCTTTTTATAGGTGAGTCGAGCCGTTCCGATTCGCTGTGTTGTACAAACCATTATTTCGGAGACCCCTTAATGGCTATTGAACGTACCCTTTCTATCATCAAGCCCGACGCAGTTGCCAAAAATGTTATTGGTAAAATCTATGATCGTTTTGAAGACGCTGGTCTGAAAATTGTGGCTGCTAAAATGCAACACCTTTCTGAAGAGAAAGCGGGTGGTTTCTACGCCGAACATAAGGATCGTCCATTTTACGCCGACTTGGTTGGTTTCATGACTTCAGGCCCCGTCGTGATTCAGGTGCTGGAAGGTGAAGATGCCATTATTAAACATCGCGACCTGATGGGTGCTACGAACCCTAAGGAAGCCGATGCTGGAACAATTCGTGCGGACTTTGCTGAGTCTATTGATGCTAATGCAGTTCATGGTTCTGACTCTGCTGCCTCTGCAGAACGTGAAGTGGCTTATTTCTTTAGTAATGATGAAATTTGCCCTCGATAAGTGTATTGATAAACGGGATATTTTATGAGCGCAAGCTGCGCTGAAATAACTCAAATTGTAGAGCCCCAGAAGGTTAAAGAGAACCTCCTGGGGCTTTCTGCTGA
>JBALVP010000010.1:0-20551 GCA_036961395.1 Porticoccus sp. | reverse complement strand
CTAAAAATACGCCGTGATCTGAATTTTCAATCCCATAGATATAGTGTAGTCAACGTAGAGACGAAAGAGTCTGAAGTTACTGATAAACTTTCCAGGCTGGACAGTAGTCGTTCAGACCAACCATGCCAGCAACTCTTTGGTTTTATTCTTCATCAGATCGGAAGCAGTGGCTTCCACATTTAGCCTGACCACAGGCTCTGTATTACTACTGCGTAAGTTAAAGCGCCATCCATCAAACGACATACTAAGGCCATCAGACTGATCAATATTTTCAGCATCTGTTGTATAGTGGCTTTTGATCTTGGCCAATAAGTCCTGAGCATTGTCAATTTGACGATTAATTTCACCAGAACAGGGGAATTCCTCCATTCTGGACTGCACCATGGATGACAGACTGCTTCCTGCATCACTGATTAATTCAGCCACCAATAACCAGGGGATCATCCCGCTGTCACAGTAAAAGAAATCACGAAAATAATGGTGTGCACTCATTTCACCACCATAAACAGCATTTTCTTCTCGCATCACCTGCTTAATAAATGCATGACCACATTTGCTTTGTATCGGTATGCCTCCAAATTGCTGACAAACAGATTCTGTATTCCACAGCAACCGAGGATCATGAACAATTTTTTCACCTGGATGTTTTCGCAAAAAAGCTTCGGCCAACAACCCAACGATATAGTAGCCTTCTATAAACTCGCCATTTTCATCAAACAAAAAACAACGATCAAAATCACCATCCCAGGCTATCCCAAAATCTGCTCCATGCTCCCTAACAGCATCTGTCGTGTGATGACGACTCTCTGGCAATAGTGGATTAGGAATACCATTTGGAAAGCTTCCATCTGGCTCGTGATGGACTTTGATGAATTCAAATGGCAAATGGCTTTGCAACGCATCTAATACCGGACCTGCCGTACCATTACCTGCATTAACAACAATTTTTAAGGGCTTTAACTTTGATTTATCAACATAAGTCAGAAGGTGTTCTATATAAGCATCGGAGCAACTCACCCGTCGATAGCTGCCTCGCGCCTCATTATCCGTTTCTGGAAAAGTCGATGTTTCAGCTACTTTCTGGATCTCCAACAAACCTGTATCTGCACTAATGGGCCGCGCGCCCTCTCTCACCAACTTCATGCCGTTGTAATCGATCGGGTTGTGGCTTGCCGTCACCATAATGCCACCCCCAACCTGAAAGTGGTCCGTAGCAAAATAGATTTCTTCTGTACCGCAAAGCCCAATATCTAACACATTAACACCCTCATCTCTGAGGCCGTTCGCTAGCGCACACTTCAACGTCGCACTGGACGTCCTTATATCACCACCAATAACAACTGTTTCTGGAGAAAGCCAGCGAGCGTAAGCTCGGCCAATACGGTAAACCGTATCTGTGGTCAGATCTTCACCCAATTTTCCGCGGATATCGTAGGCCTTAAAACCATTTATCTTCATTTCTTACCCATATAAGTTGTCCATATAAAAAAGCCCATACCAATGGTATGGGCTGGTCAATATATTCTGCCTCTAGGATCTGGAGCTATCCAGCTCTACCACTGGTGCCTTGTGCTCAAGACTATGCAGGTATTTTCTTAGCTCGTCACCAATTTCACCATGCTGTAGTGCATAAGCAATATTGGCCTGTACGTATCCAAGCTTACTGCCACAATCATGGCTTCGCCCCATAATTCGATAGGCTTCCACCACTTCATGATGCAATAGCTCCTCAAGGGCATCTGTCAACTGAACTTCACCCCCAACACCCATCGGCGTTTTTGCCAAGAGAGCCCAAATGGTTGGAGGAACCACATAACGGCCTACTACAGCCATATTAGACGGGGCATTCTCTTGAGACGGTTTCTCTACCATCGCATCAATTCTGGCCACACCACCACCTAAGAGATCAACACCCTTGCAATCGACCACACCATATTTATTCACTTTTTCCCAAGGTACAGCCTCCACCATAATCTGGCTATGGCCTGTAGATGAGTAGTTTTCAATCATTGCGGCTAAGTTATCAACAGCGAGGTTTGACTGGTGCTGATCAACCAATACATCAGGTAGTAAAATAGCAAAGGGGCTATCACCAATAACGGGCCTGGCACAGCTAATAGCGTGACCAAGTCCTTTTGCATAGGGCTGCCTTACTGAGATAACCGTGACGCCCTCTGGAACGATGGCACGCACTTCGTCGAGAAGCTGACGTTTGACACGTTTTTCAAGCTGGGCCTCAAGCTCAAAGCTTGTATCAAAGTGGTTTTCAATCGAGTTTTTACTCGCATGAGTCACCAGCACAATTTCTGTTATGCCAGCAGTAATAGCCTCACTCACCACATATTGAATAAGAGGCTTATCCACTACAGGCAGCATCTCTTTTGGAATCGCCTTGGTAGCTGGCAGCATGCGTGTGCCAAGACCTGCCACTGGAATAACTGCCTTATTAACAACTAATGATGTCATCCCTATACCTATCTACTTACTACTTTTATCCGTGTTACAAAAAAACAGCCTTATCTCTAACAAAACAAAGCTCCCACAATAAGTGTGAACGGTACCATATAACGGTATCGCCCTCCATTCTGTATCGCGATTCGAACCTCAAGTGGGAGTAGGCTCACATATTCAGCTCTTATTAAATCGATCAAGGCGTTTATACAAAGTGATTAGGCAATAAAAAAGCCTCCTGAAAGGAAGCTTTTAGTTTGATTGGTCGGGGCGGCCGGATTTGAACCGACGACCACTACACCCCCAGTGTAGTGCGCTACCAGACTGCGCTACGCCCCGAAATATATTGTTTGTGAAGGTATTAAAAGAGGCGCTCATCATACCGAAAGCACCCAACAATTCAAGGGGGATAAACTAAGTCTTGAGCACCATAAGCAGCTCCTCTAATTCACCGACAGTTTGATCGATTAACTGGCGAACTTGAGTAGCATCTTCCACGGCATCATCACCAGTTAGCCTTTGCCTAGCCCCACCGATAGTGAAACCCTGCTCATAGAGAAGAGATCGTATTTGGCGGATAATGAGAACATCCTGACGCTGGTAGTATCGGCGGTTACCACGGCGTTTGACTGGACTGAGATTGGGAAACTCCTGTTCCCAATATCTAAGTACATGTGGCTTAACATCACAGAGATCACTGACCTCTCCAATGGTAAAATAACGCTTACCAGGAATTGCTGGTAATTGGTGGTTATTGCTAGGTTCCAACATAGCTTTCCACTCTCGCTTTTAATTTCTGTCCAGGCTTAAAGGTCACTACACGTCTGGCAGAAATGGGGATTTCCTCTCCTGTTTTAGGATTGCGGCCTGGGCGAGTATTTTTGTCACGCAGTTCAAAATTACCAAAACCAGACAATTTAACCTGCTCATTACCTTCCAAAGCAGATCTAATTTCTTCAAAAAAGGATTCCACAATTTCCTTGGCTTCCCGTTTATTCAAGCCAAGCTCATCAAAGAGCATTTCGGCAAGATCGGCTTTTGTGAGTGCTGACATGTATAACTTAACCCCTAAGGCTCGCTGAATACTGTTTTTCTAATGCTTTTAACACGCATTCTACAGCGGCATTGATTTCATCTTCCGTCAGGGTGCGCGAACTGTTCCTAAAGGTCAACCCTAAAGCAACACTTTTTCTATTGTTTTCAATACCTTTTCCTTGATAAATATCAAATACCTTTAAGTCTACAAATTGCTCTCCGGCATTCTGACGAACCGTACTGCACAGTGCTCCAGCGGAAACAGTCTCATCAACAATAATCGCCAGATCACGGCGCACCTCTGGAAATTTACTAACACCCTTGAAAAAGGGCAGCTCGTCTTCAAGCACTTGGCTCAACTGCATCTCAAACACAAATACTGGCTGACTCAAATCCAGAGCTTTCTGTACTCGGGGGTGAATCTGTCCTAGATAACCCACCAACACTCCATTTTTCTCGATCCGTGCACACTGACCAGGGTGGAGTGCTGGGTGCTCGGCAGCCACAAAGGTATACTGCTCACGAACCTGTCCAAGCTGTAACAGTGCCTCTACGTCAGCTTTTATATCGAAAAAGTCCACTTCCTCCTGATTATCCACCCAACGTTCTGGAGCTCTACTACCTGTAATTGCGCCAGCAATCATTGATTCTTGATGAAGTGAACCATCGCTCGCTGGCACAAAGCTGAGACCGGTCTCAAACAACCGTACCCGATTCTGCTGTCTGTTAAGATTATGACGAACGGCTGGCAATAACCCTGACCATAGCGTGGTTCTCATCACTGACATGTCGCTTGCAATGGGGTTAGCCAACGGCAATGCCTTTAGATCGGGAGCAAGCTGCTGTTGAACGGCAGGGTCAACAAAACAGTAGGTAATCGCTTCTTGATAACCACGAGCAACTAGCTGCTGCCTCAAAGCAGGCAACCCCTGGCGAGCTTCAGGGATGCCCTCAATGGGTAGAGCCGTCGTAATGGTGGCAGTAGGCAGGCGATTATAGCCGTAGATTCGGGCAACCTCTTCAATCAGGTCTGCCTCAATCTCGATATCAAAGCGCCAGCTGGGTATTTTACAGGTCCAGCCCTGTGCATCAGCTTTTAGAATGGTTAGACCCAATCGCTGTAAAATATCCGTCACCAAATGACTCTCAAGCGTCAACCCCAGCTGCTGCTGAAGGCGAGCTACAGTCAATGTCACGTCGGATACTTGGGGCAGGTGTTGTTGCGCCTCAACCATAGTGACAGGCCCAGCCTCACCTCCGACAATGTCCAACAACAGTCTAGTCGCGCGCTCTACCGCAACTTCCTGCAACAGAGGGTCAACACCACGCTCAAAGCGGTGAGAAGAATCTGTATGCATGCCGTAAGCGCGAGAGCGGCCAGCAATGGCAATCGGATTGAAGAAGGCGCTTTCGAGAAAAATATCACGGGTATCGCCACCCACGGCAGTCGCTTCACCACCCATTATGCCGGCCATTGCTACCACTTTTTGCTGATCTGCTATGACCAGCGTATCGGTGTTGAGAGTCACATCAGAGCCATCCAGTAGGCGTAACACCTCACTCTTCTCTGCCATCCGTACAATGATTCCGCCTTCAAGCTTGGAAAAATCAAAGGCATGCATTGGTTGTCCCAGCTCTAGCATCACAAAGTTAGTCACATCAACAACCGGATCAATACCTCGAACACCACTTCGACGTAGCTTCTCTTGTAGCCACATAGGTGACTCAGCAGCAACGTTGATGTTTCGGATCACTCGGCCTACATAGCGTGAGCAAGCTTCTGGTGCACGTAATTCAATATTGAGGTTGTCGCTGATCATAGCCTCAACCGGTTCACAGCACTGTTCGTTAACCGGCAGCTGATTTAGCACCCCGGTGTCACGGGCCAAACCACGAATACTCAGGCAGTCGCCCCGGTTAGGGGTTAAATCCACCTCAATGATCTGGTCATCCAGGCTTAGATACTCACGTATATCTGCACCCACAGGCGCATCAACGGGTAACTCCCACAATCCATCAGAGGCTTCACCCAGGCCCAGCTCCTCCTCAGCACACAGCATACCGAACGACTCCACGCCTCTCAGCTTCGCTTTACTGATTTTAAAATCACCGGGCAATTTGGCGCCTACGGTAGCAAAAGGGATTTTCAACCCCTCGCGGGCATTGGGTGCGCCACACACCACCTGAACTGAGCCATCATTACCACCAGCTACCTGACAGACTCGCAATTTGTCAGCATTAGGGTGTTGTTCTACGGAGACAATCTGACCAACGACCACACCACTAAAGTCAGGAGCCACTGGCTCAACGGCATCCACTTCAAGGCCAGCCATAGTTAACTGGGCAACCAGCTCGGTGGTATCAATCGCCGGAGTTACCCACTCCCGCAGCCAGGATTCACTGAATTTCATTTCTTAATCACTCATAAATATATTTTATAGTTTACTTTAATAAATACTTGTAACTATTTGTTTTAAAGTCATTTAACAGTTACTTAAAACTGTTTTAAAAACTGCATATCATTATCAAAAAACAGTCTCAGGTCATTGACGCCATAGCGGAGCATGGCCAACCGCTCAACCCCCATACCAAAGGCAAAGCCACTGTATTTACTGGCATCCACATCACAGTGGGCAAAGACATTGGGATGCACCATGCCGCAACCCATCACTTCCAGCCAACCAGTATTTTTACAGATGCGGCAACCCTTACCCCTGCAATTGGTACACTGAATATCAACCTCGGCAGAAGGTTCAGTGAAAGGAAAATAAGAGGGACGAAAACGTACGGGGAGGTCTGCCTCAAAGAACGCCTTTAGAAACTGATCAATAGTGCCTTTCAGGTCGGCCATACTCACATTCTGATCCACCACCAACCCTTCCACCTGATGAAACATTGGCGTATGCGTCAAATCTGAATCACAGCGGTAGACACGACCAGGGCAAATAATACGAATGGGCGGTTCTTGGGACTTCATCGTCCGAACCTGAACCGGTGAAGTATGAGTGCGAAGCACCGTATTCTCATTCACATAAAAGGTGTCATGCATCGCCCTCGCCGGGTGATGAGCAGGAATATTAAGCGCCTCAAAATTGTGATAATCATCTTCGATTTCAGGGCCCTCTTCCACCGTGTAACCTACCCGGGTAAAGAATGACTCAATACGCTCCATGGTATGGGTTATCAAGTGTAACCCACCCACATCTTCACCACGGCCTGGAAGAGTGACATCAACAGCCTCTCCAGCCAGCCGCGCCTCCACAGCTGTATTCTCTAGGTTGTCCCGACGAAGATTGATTTTAGTCTGAACCTGCTGCTTGACCTCATTAATCCGGGCGCCCGCTGCTGGCCGATCTTCAGCCGACAGTTTCCCAAGGGCTTTCAGCAGGCCTGTCAACAGACCCTTCTTACCCAAGTATTCAACCCGCACCTGGTCGAGAGACACAACATCAACCGCCTGATCGACGGCCTTCTCAGCTTCGCTTGCCAGAAGCTCAAGATTTTCCATTTTTATGCCCTCACAAAAAGGCCTATATAAAATAAAAAAAGGGAAAGAGCTTTGGCCCTTTCCCTCTTCAATGCACATTCACAAAACGCCGGACAATCCGGCATGAATGTTAAGCTAGGGCAGCCTTCGCCTGTTCTACAACAGAGGAAAATGCAGCCTTATCATGAACGGCCAAGTCGGCCAATACACGACGGTCAAGCTCAATATTTGCTTTCTTAAGACCAGCAATCAGGCGACTGTAGCTCAAACCTTCAACACGAGACTGAGCATTAATCCGAGTGATCCACAAAGCACGGAACGTACGCTTTTTAACACGACGGTCACGATAGGCATATTGCCCGGCTTTAGTGACTGCCTGAGTAGCAACACGGAATACCCGGCTACGTGCGCCGTAATAACCTTTTGCCTGCTTCAGGATTTTCTTGTGGCGACGGTGTGCGGTGACACCTCTTTTTACGCGTGGCATATCTTTATCCTCTCAAACAATTCGGTTAATCAGGAGCGCAATAGGCGATCAATCAGCGGAGCATCAGCAGCAGTGACTGTGCTGGTACCGCGTAAATTGCGCTTACGTTTCTGAGACATTTTTGTGAGGATGTGACTTCTATTAGCGTGTTTGTGCTTATAGCCAGCGCCGGTCTTTTTAAAGCGCTTGCTTGCACCGCTATGGGCTTTTGCTTTTGGCATTTTAGTTCTCCGTCAATATACGGGTTAAATTTAGAAGAAGTCACTCCCGGACAGTCTGCCAAAGGCTGAACGCGGGTAGCACTATTACTTCTTCCTGCTTTTACTACTTACTACTTTTTCTTACTTCTAGGGGCAATCACCATGGTGAGCTGCCGACCTTCCATCTTTGGATATTGCTCAACTGCACCCAGTTCCACCAGGTCCACTTCAATACGTTTGAGCATTTCCATACCGAGTTCCTGGTGGGCCATTTCTCGACCCCGGAACCGTAAGGTTACCTTGGCCTTGTCCCCATTCTCCAGAAAACGTGTGAGATTACGTAACTTAATCTCATAATCTCCCACATCCGTTCCCGGACGAAATTTCATTTCCTTAACCTGAGTCTGCTTCTGTTTTTTACGTTGAGCAGCTTGCTGTTTTTTAACTTCGAACAGCTTCTTACCGTAATCCATTATCTTACATACAGGTGGCTCGGCATCTGGTGATATTTCCACCAAATCCAAAGTCGCCACCTGCGCAGCACTCAGTGCATCTGCTAGGCTAACGATACCTGCTTGTTCACCTTCGGCGTCAATTAAACGTACTTCGGGGACATCGATCTCTTCGTTCATGCGAGATCGCTTTGCTGATCCCTTCCCATAGCTTTTCTTGATAATTTACTCTCCAGCTTCAGTCTTTTAAATGCACGCGACCGCGGCGATTGACGTCCTGAGTGAGAAGCTCGGCAAATTCTGCTATACGCATAATCCCCAGATCTTCACCACCCCGTGTACGTACTGCCACGGTCTGCGTTTCAACTTCCCTATCGCCAATAATCAACAGGTAGGGAACTTTCTGAATTGTGTGCTCGCGGATTTTAAAGCCGATCTTCTCGTTTCTCAAGTCATTTTCGACCCGGAACCCCTTGTTTTTCAAGGAACCCGTCACTTTCTCGACATATTCGGCTTGAACGTCTGTAATATTCATCACTACGGCCTGTTCTGGAGCAAGCCAAGTAGGGAAAGCTCCCTCGTAGTGCTCAATCAAAATACCGATAAATCGCTCAAAGGAACCCAAAATAGCTCGGTGCAACATGACCGGCACCTGACGCGAACCATCTTCCGATACATACTGGGCATCCAATCGCCCTGGCATCGAAAAATCCACCTGAATAGTACCCAGTTGCCATACCCGCCCAAGGCAGTCCTTCAACGAATATTCGATCTTGGGACCATAGAATGCACCCTCCCCTGGAAGCAGCTCATAATCTAACCCCTTAGCTGCGAGTGCATCGGCTAGGGCCACTTCAGCCTTATCCCAAACTTCATCGCTACCCACGCGTTCTTCCGGGCGAGTAGATAGACGAATAATCACATCTTCAAAACCAAAATCTCGATAGACATCAAATAGCAGGTCACTAAAGGTCGACACTTCGTTTTGAACCTGAGCTTCCGTACAGAAAATATGAGCATCATCTTGTACAAAACCACGCACTCTCATCAACCCATGAAGAGTGCCTGAGGCTTCATTGCGGTGACAAGCACCAAACTCTGCCAGCCTCAGCGGCAAATCACGGTAGCTTTTTAAGCCCTGGTTATACACTTGAACATGACAGGGGCAGTTCATCGGCTTCACCGCAAAATCACGGGATTCTGATTCAACGGTAAACATGTTCTCGCGGAATTTGTCCCAGTGCCCCGAACGCTCCCACAAGGTACGATCAACCACTAAAGGGGTCTTAATTTCCTTATAACCGTTCTTCCTCTGGACCTCACGCATATAGCGCTCGACTTCGGTATAGACACTCCAGCCTTTAGGGTGCCAAAACACCATGCCCGGCGCTTCTTCCTGTAAATGAAACAGGTTAAATTTCTTCGCCAGTTTCCGGTGATCACGCTTTTCAGCCTCTTCCAATTGATGAAGATAAGCTTTTAATCCTTTCTTGCTTGTCCAGGCCGTACCATAAATACGCTGAAGCATCTGATTGTTGGAATCACCGCGCCAATAGGCTCCCGCCACCTTCATTAATTTGAAGTATTTCAACTTTCCTGTTGATGGCACATGGGGGCCGCGACAGAGGTCTTCAAAATCCCCTTGACGATAAAGAGATAAGTCCTGATCAGCAGGAATATCTTCAATAATCTCAGCCTTATACTCTTCACCCAGATCACGAAAATAGGCAACAGCCTCATCGCGCGACAATACCCTGCGCACTACCGCTGTATCCTCTGAGGACAGCGCCGACATTTTGCTTTCAATAGCTATCAAGTCATCCGGTGTAAACGGGCGCTCATAGGCAAAATCATAAAAGAAGCCATTCTCAATGACCGGCCCAATGGTCACCTGAGCCTCAGGGAACAATTGTTTAACGGCCTGAGCCAACAAATGTGCTGTTGAATGACGAACAACCTCAAGCCCTTCATCGGACTTTTCAGTCACAATAGCCAGCTCAACGTCATTTTCAATAAGATAAGAGGTGTCAAGTAACTCGCCATCAATCTTTCCAGCTAATGCAGCCTTGGCAAGACCGGGGCCAATATCAGCGGCGACATCATGAATACTGATCGCGTTTTCGAAACTACGTTGACTACCGTCAGGAAGGGTAATAATAGGCATAATTTTGTCCTTTCCAGTGGTGACCCCTACTAAAGGCCACATGGTTAATGCTGCAAGTACAGCAATACGATAAAAAGGGGCATTCTACCGTCTTAATAGTCAGAATCAAGACGCCCCTACATTAGCTTGTAGGTAAATACTCGGAAGGCAAGGCAGGAGGCTGCTTAGGGCATCAATTTCGAGTGTGTTATGTCGGTAATTGTACCCAATAAGTTTTTGGCTTCCTGTGGCTAAACAGTAGCGAATTTTTTAGCTATTAAGGTTTACATACACAGTTTAAATAGTAGAATAGCCAACTTCTTTTTAGGACTATAGCTCAGTTGGTTAGAGCACCTGCATGACATGCAGGGGGTCCTCAGTTCAAATCTGAGTAGTCCTACCATTTTTTTAAAATCAAACGGCTAGACGACACCATCCACCATCTTCTTCAGATGGGTCACCTCGTCCCGCAAGCGACTAGCCTCCTCAAATTCAAGATTTTTAGCACATTCAAACATTCTCTCTTCCATAGCCGCTATCTGGTGCCACAGATCACCCCCCGAACCAGACAAACTAGAATCCAGCCCGTATGCCCCTTTCTTCTCCGCAACCTGACGAGAACCTTTACCCGGTATTCCCGCGGCACCCTCCATAATATCGGCAACTGTTTTATAAATACCTTTGGGCACAATTCCGTGTTTTTCATTGTACTTAATCTGTGTATCTCGCCGACGATCAGTTTCGTCCATAGCCCGCTGCATAGAACCCGTAATTTTATCCGCATAGAGAATCGCCCTGCCCTCTATATTTCTTGCCGCTCGACCGACAGTCTGAATCAAAGCTTGTTCTGACCTCAGAAAGCCCTCCTTGTCAGCATCAAACACCGCCACCAACGCGACTTCTGGCAGATCTAAGCCTTCTCTAAGTAGATTGATTCCGACCAAAACATCAAACTCACCCAACCGAAGGTCTCGGATAATTTCCACCCGCTCTACGGTATCTATATCCGAGTGCAGGTACCGTACTCGAACACCATGCTCATCCAGATATTCCGTAAAATCCTCCGCCATACGTTTGGTGAGAACGGTAATCAATACTCGCTGCTGCTTGGCCACACAATGGTTAATTTCAGATAAGACATCATCCACTTGAGAGGAGGCCGGCCTTATCACAATCTCCGGGTCTATCAAGCCCGTGGGGCGAACCACCTGCTCAACTACCTGTCCCGCCTTTTCTGGCTCATATTTTCCCGGTGTTGCAGAAACAAAAATCATCTGAGGCGCTAGCTTCTCCCATTCATCAAAACGAAGCGGCCTGTTATCCAGTGCCGAGGGCAGCCGGAAACCGTATTCCACTAAGGTTTCCTTGCGAGAACGGTCACCCTTATACATACCGCCAAGCTGAGGTACCGTCACATGGGACTCATCAATGACCAGTAATGCATCTGGCGGCAGATAATCAAATAATGTAGGCGGCGGCATACCAGGGTCACGACCCGATAGGTAACGTGAGTAGTTTTCAATGCCGGTGCAATACCCAAGCTCTCGCATCATTTCCATGTCGTAACGCGTTCGCTCACGAAGTCTTTGTTCCTCGACCAGTTTATGCACTGAACGAAGTTGCTCCAACCGCCCATCCAACTCATTTTTTATGTGCTCAACTGCATCAAGAATCTTCTGGCGTGGCGTCACGTAGTGAGACTTGGGGTAAACAGTAATCCGTGGCACACGTTTAATGACTTCTCCGGTGAGCGGATCAAATAAAGAAATGTTTTCCACTTCATCATCAAACAACTCCAGCCGTACAGCCTCACGATCAGAATCTGCTGGATAAATATCAATGACGTCACCACGCACCCGGTACGTAGCACGCTGAAACACCGCATCATTGCGTGTGTATTGCATCTCTGCCAAGCGTCGCAATATTTCACGCTGGTTCACTTTGTCACCGCGAACCACATGAAGCAGCATTTTAAGGTAAGACTCGGGGTCACCCAGGCCGTAAATGGATGACACTGTCGCCACGACAATGACATCCTTGCGTTCCAATAGCGCCTTGGTAGCAGACAACCGCATTTGTTCTATGTGCTGATTGACCGAGGCATCCTTCTCAATAAAGGTACCAGAAGATGGCACATAGGCCTCGGGCTGATAATAATCATAGTAAGAAACAAAATACTCTACTGCATTATTAGGGAAAAACTCACGGAACTCGCCGTAGAGCTGCGCTGCCAGAGTTTTGTTGTGAGCCAGCACAATAGTAGGCCGCTCTACCCGGTCAATCACATTAGCAATGGTGAATGTCTTTCCCGACCCCGTGACACCTAACAATGTCTGTGCGGCCAGCCCCATTTCAAGACCATCAACCAACTGCTCAATAGCCGCTGGCTGATCACCTGCTGGCTCGTAAGAACTGGTGACTTTAAAGAGTTTTGACACAGTATTTTGACTCAAGCGTAATGGGTAAAAAACCACACATTATACGCTAGAAACTGTAAGCCTATCAGGGGTTGACTACCCCCATATCGATATATAAGATACGCGCCTCTTGACCGATCCGCCTTAGCTCAGCTGGTAGAGCAAATGACTGTTAATCATTGGGTCGCTGGTTCGAGCCCAGCAGGCGGAGCCAAACAACCCCTTGTAGATCACTGATCTACAAGGGTATTTTTCTCCAAACAGTTGGTTTGATATTCGGTAGGCACGTTTTCTAACCACTGTTGAGCACACTCTGAGCACACTTCATGCTAGGGTTGCCAAGGAGAGAATTATGCCCACGATCCGTAAACTGCCAAGTGGCAAGTTTCAAGCTGTTGTACGTCTAACAAACCTCAAGCCCCTGTACGCCACATTTCCCACCAAGACCAAAGCCAAACAATGGGCTCAGTCCGTTGAGACTGACACTGCTCTCGCACGAAAATTGGCGAGCAGAGGTGACCTATCTCTGCAGCAAGCGGTGCAAATTGAAACCAACAAAGGTGCAATTCGGTGCCTCATCCCCTACTTCCAAGACTGGATCGACGAGTATCTCAGCAATACTAAAATCGCCGACAAATCAGCAAGAGGGAGACTTAACTTCTGGAAGGGTCGATTTGATGGTCGACTTGTGACTGATATTAACCCTGAGGATATTGACGATATCCTGCTGGTTCTATCCAAAGAAAGAACAGGCTCCACCCTAAACCGCTATAAAAGTAACTTATCCAGCATTTTTATCGCCTTCAATCGTCACCCTACTTATAAACGACTAAAGTTCTCGAACCCTGTACGTAGCGAGTTTGTCTCCAGCTTCCCTGAGAACCAGCCCAAGAACCGCTTCCTCTCTACAGAAGAACAGAAAGAACTCCTATCAGTGGCGAGGGGTTCCCACTGGAACAAACTCTACCTGCTGACTTTATTCGCGTTAACTACAGGGGCTAGGCGAGGCGAACTTCTCAGGTTAAGTTGGCAAGATATAGACTTTGCTAACAAGACAGCCAAGCTCAACACCACCAAAAACAAAGAACCCAGGCTTCTCCCCCTCCTCGCTCCAGTGATCGAAGAACTAATGCGGTTTAGGGAAAACAACACCCACCTTATCTTTCCGTCAACGGTCAATCCCTTATCTCCATTCGATTTCAAAAAAGCTTGGCAAGCGGCATTGAAGGAAGCCAAACTGACGAATGTGCGCTTTCACGACCTTCGACACACGGCAGCATCCAATATGGTTGGAGCTAGCCGAACACTATTTGAGACCGGAACATTACTAGGACATAAGCAGAGTAGCACCACTATGCGCTACGCCCACTTAGCACATCATCACACCTCCAAAATGGCAGAAGAGGTATGGGAACAACTACATGGAAAATAAAACGACGCTAGGTAAGTTATTGAACATCGATGACCCTATTACTCTGGTAGAGCAAGGTGATCTCGACGCCGCAATTACCATCCTAATGTTTAGTGCAGAACATCTGGAGAGAGGCGCCCCCCTACCTGCCACCTGGGCGCGCTGGCTCGCCTCCGGCCTTCGAGGCATCGCAGACGGCAACTCTAGCGAGGAAGCCTTCAAGATAAAACAGCCCGGCAATCGCCGCCCAAAATATCTCAAAGACATGAGACTACTGATCGGTGAAATGGTCGCGCTTTCCGATCGCAAACACAGAACCTTAACCGAGAACTCCGAAAAACCTGGAATACTTATTGAGCTTGCAAAGAAATACAGAGTTAGCGAAACAACGGTTCAGCGTTACTACAATGAATACCGTAAGCATTTGGCGGCTGAAACTGAATTCCTAGAAAACTCGCCATTTAACGGCAACGAAGATTAGCCTGAATCATAAGTGGGGTACTTATGTTCATATTTGCCCCAACTCAATCTAAGTAGCATGGCCTCTGTCTACTGATATCAAACCAACACGACAGAGGTCATTTATGCTTCAACCACAATTCAACCAAATGGAACTACCCACTAGCGAGGCAGTAGCCTCTATTAATGACTGGGTGCCCATCAATAAATTTTGCGATCTTTTCCCACACATCCCAGAAAAAACTATCAGGTGGCAGCTCACCTCGCGCAGCACCAACGGTCTAGAACCATACGTTCAGGTCATAGGAAAGCAGCGGTATATCAGTATCAAAGGCTATGCCTTATGGCTGGAGCAACACGCGGGAATAATTAATCAAGCAACGACTGGTTAAGGGGAGACAAATTGAATATCGACGATAGAACAGAGGAAGCCCTGGCAGCCACCAAGCAAAATCCAGGCTCTCCTTTTTACCCACAATCTGACACATCCAAAACCATATCCACACAAACAGGAGTTCTCGAAAAGCTCAGAGCCTTATCAATCAATAGTCATGTTGACGAAATGCGAAAAACTGCAAAAAATGCCATCCACATTGCTGGCCGTATGGCACTCGCAGGACAAATAACAGTGTTCTTTGCCGGCCCCAATACTGGCAAGACACTGATCACCTTAAAGCTGATTGCCGAGGCTGTTGCAAATGGCACAGCCGGTAAAAATGTCTATCACATCAATCTTGACGATACCTATGAAGGATTAATCACTAAAGCTGATATAGGTAACCGACATGGCGTCGAGGTCCTTACACAAAATAAATTCCCATCTCCCAACGAAAATTTCGCCGAATTGGTGGCCGCGCTTGTTAAGGAGGATACTGCTAGTGAGACGGTATTCATTATGGATACGATCAAGAAGTTTGTTGATGTCATGGACAAGAAGGCCAGCAGTCAATTTATGAACACCTGCCGAAAGCTGACCTCAGCAGGAGGCTCTATCATTGCCCTGGCACATACCAACAAGAATAAAGACGGTGACAACAAAGCCATTCCTGCGGGAACCAGTGACGTACTGGACGACTGTGACTGCGCCTATGTCATGGATATTGTTGATGAACAAAAAGTAGTGGGCGGCACAATGAGGACTGTCGAATTCCGTCAGGAGAAGTCACGTGGCCCTGTTGTACAGGAGGCTCTCTACAGCTACACCAAGTACGACGACTCTGACTATGAGCGGATGTTCTACTCAGTGAAGTTGATCGACGGTAATGAGGCTGATCTATTACGCGCCCGAACAGCTCTCAATATTGAGCGTGATAAAGATGCTAACTTGATAAAGGTAATTTGTGACGCACTAAAGTCATCAAGCGAATGGATCCAAAAAGACCTTGTAATCGAAATCACTAACGATGCATCCTTTCCTCGCAGGAAAGTCCATGACTGCCTCAAGCGGTGGAGCTGCCCAGCAGATGAAGGTGGTCTTTGGGCAATGAGCAAAGGACCCCACAACAGTAATATTTTTAAACTAAACCAATAACACCCACACCCTTGAATACTGGTATTTCTGGTATTTCTATTGTGTTTTACCAGTTTTACCAGTTTTACCAGTAATCTAGACAGGGGGGTACAAACCTATATCAACCTTGGCTAAGCCCTAATCTAGCAGCTCCCCGGTTAGGGACAAGACAGGGATGCCGGCGCGTAGCGACGGAGGGTGCCCTGTCGCCCGTTCCGGTGCCGGGGAGTTACCAAGAAAATATTTTTTAATTTTTTCTCATATAACTACACGGCTTACCTCTCCGATCCCGTCCTCCCTGCGGCCTCCGCTTCGCTGCGCCTTGGGGGACTTCTCGAAGAGGTAAGCCTAAATCATACTCTTACTGGTTTTCTGCAATACCGATACTCACCCGATAAGCTAACTCAACACTCTATTCTACAAACCAGTTATATCAACGGCCCTTATCGCCCGACATCACCCGTTCCAGACAACTCAAAACCTCAAAATCAATACTTCTATAACAAGTACTCATACTTCTCCTACCGAGATACTAACGCCTCCGCAAACTAGGATTGCGACTATACATAGCCGACACACTAACCCCTGGCTTCAGATCCCAGGTTTTTCAGAAAATCATAAAATAAGTATCAGTGTTGTACTGAATATATGGAAACTAAATAACGGAAGTACCCCCCCCTATAAAACGCTCCGCTTGTGTGAGGGCAATACTGCCACCACTACCCTAGCTAGGAGTACCACCATGAGAGAGATGTTTCGTCAGGTATTCAGTGCTATCACTACCCTATTCCGTACGGTTGAGCGCGGTGCCAATACCTTGGACAACTATGCCTCTTGGGCAGAACAAGAATCAGCAGACTTCGTAGAAGTAGCAGCTATCGAGCGTCAAAATAAGATCAAGCAGCTAGAGGTCAAACTCAAAGCAGCCTAGTACCAGGTCTCACCTTCGGGTGGGCCTACTTAACCCTACACACCACACAAAGAGCAGAGGCAGTACCTAGAGGGAGTGGAGAGAGCCAAGAACCGTTTACTTGTTAGCTACCTTAATATCCGTATAGCCTTTGCCTTACTAGGAGTCCTGCTACTGAACATCTAAACACCTACCCATCAGTAGCAGGTGCTGCCACTAGGTAGTGCCATTCACACCAATTACCTGACGCTTCGCTTATGTGATGGGCTGTGTTGATCATTTCTATCCAAGCCCCTTTGAACTTCAACTACACGCATAAGGAGGCCATCATGGATGCGACCTATGACCTATTCTCTCCAACGTCTGATTCTGGTTTTACATCAACCCAACAAACGACCATCCGAGAAGCCATCGGCATCTTGGAATCTAGGCTGAGAACCACTGAAACCTTTACCAGCCCCTCAGCAGTTAAGCAGTTCTGTCAGCTCCATATTGCTGCGGAGAAAGATGAATATTTCTGCTGTTTGTTCCTAAATGCTCAACACCAATTAATTGCCTTTGAGCGACTCTTTAGAGGAACGATTGATGGTGCTAGCGTCCACCCCAGAATCGTTGTTAGAAGAGCATTAGAGCTGAATGCTGCCGCTGTCATCTTCACTCACAATCATCCTTCAGGGGTCACGAAACCAAGTAAGGAGGACATCAGTATTACCAAGCGACTGAAAGAATCCCTCAGCCTTATTGATGTCAGAGCTCTCGATCATATTGTTGTTGGATCAACTGGCTCAACATCAATGGCAGAAGCGGGGTTGCTGTAATGCTTTAGCACCGAATCCGGTGCTATTTTTTTCATTCCATCCAACAATAATGATGAATCAGGCTAAACATAAAACGGGATTATGCGCAGTGCTGGCACTGTCCGCTGACGCCGCATAATCTGTTCTATGTTAAATCTGATTTACCTTCGATAGATGCCTGACTGCATCCAAGGTCATGACCTTTAGCTAGGGATTGAGGGTCATTACATGATGAGATGGATGTCTTTATGTTTACTATAAAAACTTTCTCTGAAGTTGCTCGATAACACTTGAGCACACGCCTACAGATGAACTGCCATGACGCATTACACACGCACTATCATCACACGATGATTTTGGATTAAAGCCAGGTAAATTGTAGCAATCGTCAACACCAAATAAATGCAGTGTTTCATGCAACTGATTTACCAGCCGGCTCTTTGGTTCAGAATAATCTATGGCTATAGCCTCACTTATACAACAACCCCACATGGCATGAGAGACTAGTGTTAGACAATAGTTTTTGTACTTATCATCGGATGCTGCCGATATAAAAAGTCGATGGCCCTCAATCTCACAATTGATGTACACCAAAAACATATCAAGCAAATCCTTCTGGCCATCCCATGATTCAAGCAGACCTCTCAACCCCTCGCCAGCAGGTTCGAATTCGACATGATTTTCGGCACCTGCAAGTTTTAAGACTTCAAGGACCTTGGATTGATAATCTCGCTCAATCTCTGGCTCAAAAATCATCCCAGGAGCCTTTGGGTTTATCACCCTCTCGTTAATACCCCCTTCATAATTTTGCATACGTGAAAGATTAATTAGTGCTAATAAATTCAGGACGCTGCTGAATAACAACATTGTCAGCGATTAACCCCTTTTCTTTTAAACCTTGCAGTCGTGTTTGTTGTAATTGATCCCAACCGCCCTGATAGCGATTTTTATATTTCTCAATGAGATTTTCAGGCGCATGTAATTGGTTATGCGGTGCGGTATAAAAGCCATCCGGTAGAGTTTTAATTAACTCACCATTAGGATGACAACCAGAAATGGGGGCTCGTACATTCTCTTACGTTCTGTTCGTATGACCGACTTACTGATAGTCGATTCAGACAACCCCCTCGCGATCGGCTACACGTTTCGCATACTTATTTGCAAATGGTACGGCGGACACCCCGTGTGCAATGATACTCAGGACCACAGTCCACGTGACGACCGCGACCAAGGTGTCAGCACCAGGCAAATTTTCTTCCAAGACTATGACGACGAAAACGATGCTGGCCAGCCCACGCGGACCGAACCAACCTAGGAACATTTTAGAATCAAATCGCATCTTTATCCCTACCAGACATACCAAGACCGGCAACACCCGTACGATGGTCAGGCTGAGGGCAGCGTAGAGGATCACCTGCCAACTGACGTCCTGCAAGCCCTTCCCAAAGGCCAGCGCACCAAAGACGAACCAGGTTAGCAGCGACATCAAATTACCCACACCCTCGGCCCCGGCTAACAGTTCTTCTTTTGCCTCGTGATTCTTGATCAATGCGCCGAACAACATTCCGCCCACGAACGCACCGATGAATCCGCTGCCGCCCAACCACTGGGAAAGGGCAAAGCAGAACATCGCTAGGGTGATGACCGGTATGCGGGTCCAAGCTCCGTTAATCCAACCACGCGTACCGCAGAGCCTGACGAGAGAACCCCCAATGAACGCCAGTACGATGCCTACGCCCGCCCCGATACCAATCGCCTCAAGCGGTAAGTGCACGACTAGACTAACGGCCTCATCACTACCAGAATCGCCGGTAGCGAGCGCCAGAAAAATCAGCAATACTGGTACGCAAATGCCATCGTTTAGACCGCTTTCGACATTCAGGCTTTCTCGCATAGAATCCGGGACGGACTCGTTGGTCACAACCGCCTGACCCAACGCGGCATCCGTGGGTGCCAGCATGGTAGCCAGCAGCGCAATTTCCAACAGCGTCAGCGCATCAAAGATCAAGTAACCGGCAACAACACCCGCCGCAATGGTCAGGGGCAAGCCAACTAGCAGCAACCGGGCCGGGATTTTTTTTACCTTGCTAAGCATACCCAGATTGGCATTTGCCGAATCTGCAAAGAGCACCAGCGCCAGAGTGTACTCGGCTAGGCGCTTAAGCGTTTCCCGATCGACATCCAGCTCGACTAAGCCAAAACCATAGGTACCACAGGCCAGTCCGACAAATAGGTACACGACCGGGCCGCTGATCGGTGTGCGCTCCAGTCGCGATGCCACCAAACTGTAAAAGAAGGCGAAGGCCGCTAACACAGTAAGAATCTGGTATTCAGACATAAGCTCTCCAGCTGAGGGTTAACCCGGAATCTGCGGATATTGTCCTGAAAATCTTATTATAGACCCGCCGCTCCACGGGTAAGTCTTTAATATTTGTGAATAACCGAGGTCCTTGCTGCAAGCATCAGGAATCATATACAAACTAGCTCCAGAAAACGCTGATTGGAATGCCCTTGCCGATCGGGTTAATCAGTGGCGGCCATTAATCATATTGCCACCCACCTGCAGTCATTGTCAGTTTCAACATGCCATAAAACTCGCATATAGAGGGTTTATTCACTTACTCAATACATCTTGCAGCTATGGTTTGAGCCCAATAGCTAGGCAATAAAAACCCCGCACTTGGCGGTGGCAAGGTTCAGCGTCCATTCGCTCAATTCTTATGTTTCAGGCCCCAATACTACTTGGGGAACAAAAGACTAAAACTTACTTTAAGCGTCCACTCAGGCACACC
>JBALVP010000109.1:0-5461 GCA_036961395.1 Porticoccus sp. | reverse complement strand
ACGGAAGATTGGGTAGTGTCGCTGGCGATGGATTTTGAGGCAAGGGTATTCGCTTCACGGTTAAGTTCTTGCATTAAGAAATCCAGACGGCGACCAATGGGTTCTTTTCTTGTCAGTACTCGACGGATTTCGGTGAGGTGCGTATCCAGGCGATCCAGCTCTTCATCCACATCCGCTTTTTGGGCTAGAAATACGAGTTCTTGTTCTAGTCGATCGCTATCGAGGCCGGCACTGACCTCGTGTAAGCGGTCAATAATTTTTTGTTTCTGTGCGGCCAGCAATTGCGGTAGTTTGGTTCGAACGGCATCAACCTCAGAGGAGATGGCTTCAAGTCGTTGTTCAATAAGTGACTTGAGCTTTTCACCCTCGCGATCTCGGCCCTGTTGGAGCTGTATTAAGGTATCTTCAAAGAGTGTTGTCAGCGCCCGCTTGAGAGCATCCCGATCTACCTCAGGCTCTTTTAATGCTCCGGGCCACTTGAGAATGTCCAGCGGTGAGACGGGCGCAGGGTTTTCCATTTGGTGAGCCAATTGTTCACAGGCGGAGATGAATTGCTCCGTTAGCTCCTGATCGATGGCGACCTTTCCAGCTCCCGTGGCAATATTGAGTTGTAGTGAGCAGTCAACCTTACCTCGTTGTAAGTGCTTTCGGGTCAGTTCGCGTAGTCCCATTTCTATGTCACGGACGGTTTCAGGCATGCGGAAATTAGTGTCGAGATAGCGGTGGTTGACGGATCGAATTTCCCAAGCCGCCGTTCCCCAGTCGCATTCGATGGTTTGGCGAGCAAAGGCAGTCATACTGCTGGGCATATTGATCTCCGTGGGTCAAAAATTGGCACATATGGTAACACGGAGCCACATAAGCGAAATAATTCGGCTAAAATGGCATCCCTTTTTTCATCTCACAGGAAATACACATGTCCCGACCCAGCGGCCGTCGCCCAGAACAACTTCGCAAGGTAAAAATCACTCGCAATTACACCAAGCATGCTGAGGGTTCAGTGCTGGTTGAATTTGGTGATACAAAGGTGATTTGCACTGCCAGTGTTGAAAATTCCGTGCCTAGGTTTTTACGAGGTAAGGGGCAAGGCTGGGTTACCGCAGAATATGGCATGTTGCCTCGCTCTACGGGATCACGGATGGGGCGGGAAGCTTCTCGTGGTAAGCAAGGTGGGCGAACCATGGAGATTCAACGGTTGATTGGTCGGTCGCTGAGGGCGGCAGTAAACCTTGAGGCACTGGGTGAAAATACCATAACGATAGATTGTGATGTGATCCAAGCCGATGGTGGAACCCGCACGGCATCGATTACAGGTGCCTGTGTGGCGCTGATGGATGCCATCACTCATTTACAGAAAACGGGCAAAGTGGTGGAGAACCCACTGAATAATATGGTTGCCTCCGTGTCTGTCGGTATTTACAAGGGTATAGCTGTCTTGGATCTAGATTATGCGGAAGACTCCAATGCTGAGACTGACATGAATGTTGTGATGAATAGTGCAGGTGGCTTTATTGAGGTTCAGGGCACCGCTGAAGCAGCGCCTTTCTCCGAAGATGAACTCCAGCAGATGATGGCGTTGGCCAAGCGCGGCATTGCTGATTTGGTAAAAGTTCAGCAGATGGCTCTGGCACAGTAGAGGGCCACCACAGATATTCACGGTATAGCACAAATGGTATAGCGGTAAATAGAAAGCCGCTGTGCCAGCTGTTATCTGTAATCCGAGTTGGCGGTGGCACGAGTTGATGGTAAATAGGTACGCTGGCCCCTAAGGTTTGGGGGCTGTAATTTTGGATCCTTCAGGGGTTCGGCGTGGATCCTTTATCAGCAGTGTTTTCTGGCGACCAGTTTCACCTCGGACTATGGATACTTTTCCCTTGGGTGTTCCGAACCACTTGCTGGCTAAACCAATTAGGTGTTGATTCGCCTTTCCATCAACTGGTGGTGCAGTGATGCGAATTTTCAGTCGGTTGTCATGGATGCCTGCGATCTCATCTTTTGAGGCCCTGGGTTGTAACAGGCAGTGCAGTAATAGATCCCCTTCTTGCCATTGATAGTGGCTCTTTGATAGAGAGCCCACTATTTAAGCGTTTCCATTTCTACAGACACGTCATTTTCATGGGTCATCAGATACCGGGTACGATAGGTGCCGGTAATTGTAAGTAGCCCGCGATACCATGTACAAAAATCTGCAGCATCTGGATTACCAAAAACATAAAGATTGGGGACAGGTCGAGTCCGCCTAGAGGCGGGATAATTCGCCGAAAAGGCTCCATGACGGGGGCGAGTAGCTGGTTAAGTAAGAGTAGTACTGGGTGATGACTCTGCGGTGCAACCCAGCTGACAATGATGATGACCAGAAGACCGTATAAGTACAGGTTGAGTAATAGTGATGCTACACCAACGGCTCCCCAGGATAGAACCAATAGAATATTAATAAGCCCTGCACCATTGATGGAAGCGGTGAGCTGAATAGCTAGCCACTGAACCAATAGGGCCAGAACCAAGCTGGCCATATCGAAAGAGCCAAAGGTGGGAAGTAATTTACGGAGCGGCTTACTGGGCAGGTGTGTCGCTTTGACCAGAAATCGTGAAATTGGATTGTAGAAGTCCGCTTTGACCCACTGCAACAAGAACCGCAACAAAACAATAGATAAGTAAAAGCTACCGAGAGACTGAATCAGGAAAGTGCCGGCCTGGGTGAAAGTGTTCATAGCAGTCCTATTTTTATAGCTGGTTTTAATAATAATGGGTGTAGTTATCAATGTTGTGGTTGTTAACCGGCGGTTTCCTTTGCCATTTCCTGTGCTCGCGCAACGGCACCCGTCATGGCTTTTCGGAAGAGGTCGGTGAGGCCTTCATCCATAAAGGTTTCAATAGCACGCTGTGTTGTTCCGCCCGGAGAGGTCACACGGCGGCGCAGTTCGGCTGAATCTACATCGCTTTCAATGGCCATTTTTGCCGCCCCCAGTGCAGTTTGCAAGGTGAGCTTGCGAGAAATTTCTTGTGTGAGCCCAAGCTCTACGCCCACTTGCTCCATAGCCTCCATAACGAGAAAGAAGTAGGCGGGGCCACTACCCGATACGGCAGTGACGGCATCTATTTCATCTTCGCTACCCAGCCAGCAGGAAACACCGACAGCATTTAAAATCTCTCCAGCCAATATTTGCTGGGCAGAGTTGACTTGTGCGTTAGCAAATAATCCGGCAGCACCTGTTTGTACCAGCGCGGGAGTGTTGGGCATGCAGCGCACAATGGGTGTCTCCTGTCCCAGCCACGCCTGTAGGGATGACATGGTGATGCCTGCAGCAATGGAGATAACCAAGGGTTGGTGTGCTAAGGCTGCCATAATTCCTTGAGCGACTTGTTGCATGACCTGGGGTTTGACCGCCAGAACAATGACGTCGGCGCCCGCAACTGCTTGATTATTGTCGCTCGTGGTATTGATGCCAAATTGTTGAGATAACCGGTTTCGGTTTTCTTTTTGGGGGTCACTGACAGTAATGTTGTTTGCAGGATAGCCCTTTTCTAGCAGGCCTCCTATTAGGCTGGTGGCCATATTTCCGCCGCCGATAAATGTCAATGTTGCTGTGTTCACGTTGCTTTCCTTAAAGATACGCTTGGTTTGTCAGTTATCTGGGAGTTTGTCGAGGGCCAAAGATGGCTGTGCCGATACGAACGATGGTAGCACCTTCTGTGATCGCAGCCTCCAGGTCGCCAGACATTCCCATTGAGAGTGTATCTAATGTTGACAGTTGAGGGGAGCTGCTTTGGGTATCTGATAACAGCTTGGCAAGCGTTGCGAAGGATATTTGTTGTTCTGATACGGTTTTGCGGTTTTGCGGGATCGCCATCAATCCCCTAAGTTTCAGGTTTGACAGCTCAATAACTGCCTGCGCCAGATTTTTAACCTGATGTATCGGAATACCTGATTTGCTCTCCTCACCATCAATATTTACCTGTAAGCAAATGTTCAAGGGGGCGTGTTTTTCAGGACGGCATGCATTAAGTCGTTCGGCCGTTTTGATTCGATCAATACTGTGAACCCAGTCAAAATGTTCCGCCACTTTGCGTGTTTTATTGGATTGGACAGAACCAATGAAATGCCAGCGAATATCAGTGAGGTCGACGAGCTGCTGTTGTTTGTCCAAAGCCTCTAGCAAGTAATTTTCACCAAAGTCACGCAGACCCAATGCATAGGCTTGCCGAATGGCATTGGCCTGCTGGCCCTTGCTCACAGCAAGCAAGGTGATATCGCATGGGTTACGCCCTGCTTTTTTGGCGAACTGATCGATTTTTTGGTAAACAAGGCTGAGATTGTCAATTATATTAGGCATATACTTGGCTTAGGGGCATTGTATTGCTAGGCTTTTTATAGAAAGCCGTAGATTAACCCAGAATAACAGGAATGACTCATGGATATTACGGAGCTGTTGGCCTTTAGTGTGAAGCAGGGCTCGTCGGATTTGCACCTTTCAGCAGGATTGCCACCAATGATACGGATTGATGGTGACATGAGGCGGGTAAACTTGCCACCGATGGAGCATAAAGAAGTTCACTCCCTGATCTATGAAATCATGAACGATAAGCAGCGTCGGGATTATGAAGAGTTTCTAGAGACAGATTTCTCCTTTGAGGTGCCCGGTGTTGCACGCTTCCGGGTTAATGCCTTTAATCAAAACAGGGGCGCTGCCGCGGTATTCAGAACCATTCCATCGCGGGTGCTTACACTGGAAGACCTTGGTTTTGGCCAGATATTCCGTGACCTGTCCATGCTGCCAAGGGGGCTGGTATTAGTGACCGGGCCCACGGGCTCTGGTAAGTCAACAACACTAGCGGCGATGGTGGATTATGTTAACGAAAATCGTTACCAGCATATATTGACCATTGAAGATCCTATTGAATTTGTTCACGAAAGTAAAAAATGCTTGGTCAACCAGCGTGAAGTGCATCGAGATACTCATGGCTTTAGTGAAGCGTTACGTTCTGCTCTTCGAGAAGATCCCGATATTATCCTGGTGGGTGAGATGCGTGATTTGGAGACCATTCGTCTTGCGCTAACGGCAGCGGAGACGGGCCACTTGGTATTCGGTACGTTGCACACCACGTCGGCAGCGAAAACCATTGACCGTATTGTTGATGTGTTCCCTGGGCAGGAAAAATCTATGGTGCGCTCGATGTTGTCGGAGTCCTTGCAGGCGGTGATTGCACAAACCCTGATGAAGAAAATTGGTGGTGGTCGAATTGCTGCGCACGAAGTCATGGTTGGTACCCCGGCCATACGTAACCTGATTCGTGAAGACAAGATCGCACAAATGTATTCGTCGATTCAGACGGGGGCATCACATGGTATGCAGACCATGGATCAGAATTTACTTCGTTTGGTGCAACAAAAAGTCATTACTCGAGAGACTGCACAAGAAAAAGCAAAAATTCCGGATGATTTTTAATCTGGTTCTGTGCC
>JBALVP010000108.1:2207-5556 GCA_036961395.1 Porticoccus sp. | reverse complement strand
CGGTTCCCAATGGTCAGGAGCGGTTGAGAGAGGCCGCCAAGCACGGATTTAAGCGTGCTATTGTCCCCGCAGGAAATATGCCACGCCAGCCCATCAAAGGCATGGAGGTTATCCCAGTTCGCAAAATAACTGAGGCGCTTCAGGCGTTGGATTAGTAATTTTTTATCACCTGAAAATTCATTCCCTCGCATTTAACCTTTCTTTTGATTTATTGACATTAATTCATAGTGCGCGTAACTTCCGCCACCTTGCTAATGCAATAGGTTCTCGGCACGTAAGTCAGTGTGTTGAGTTAAACGGGAAATCGGTGTGCTTTAAACCCAGTTTTTTAAGGGGTTGGCAATTCCGATACTGCCCCCGCAACGGTAATTGAGTGAGGCTACTTGCCAGTAGGCAACCAGTAGACTCAAACGCTAAATCACACAGCCACTGTGTTACGACAGCTACGTTTCGACAACGCTGCCACAACATGGGAAGGCGATTTAGCAGGGAAACCGCTCATGAGTCCGGAGACCGGCCTGTCGCTACGCAGACGAACCGCGGGGTGCGGTTGTGCTGGTGTCGACACTAACGTTGTCTCTCCGCCAATTTCTCCTCCGTGGGTTTTTTTACTCAAGATGCGTTCGGGGCTGAACGCCGGAGAAAATCGATGAAATACCTTGCCCTCGCCAGCTTTCTGGCAATTTTTACTGTGACTCATACCCACCACACGTACGCTGAGCAGACTGAAAATACAGATTCTTACCTGCAAGAAGTCGTTGTTACTGCCTCACTTCAACCAATCCGTCTCCAGCAATCTGGCAATGCTGTTACGGTAATTTCAGCCGAAGAAATTGAAAAATCCAATGCCACTATGGTGAGTGATCTACTGCGTGATGTACCAGGCTTGGCCGTAAGTCGAAGCGGTGTGCTTGGCTCTACTACCCAATTGAGAGTACGAGGGGCTGAGGCCAATCATGTGCTCGTGATGATCGATGGGGTAGAGGTAAACGACCCTTCTCAGGCGGATGAATTCAACTGGGCTCACCTGCCAGCAACGGGTATTGAGCGGATTGAGATTGTTCGTGGCCCACAGAGTGCTTTATGGGGCAGCGACGCAATGGCTGGAGTGGTAAACATTATTACTCAGAAATCCGGGGCGCCACTCCAAGGGAGCCTCTACTCAGAAGCGGGTAGCCACGGTACTAACCATTCAGGTTTTCGTACGGGTGGCAGTGGTGAGAGCTACCATATCAATCTTAGTGGGTCACACATTTCTTCTGATGGTGAGAATATCTCCCGACATGGTCCTGAGGAAGACGGTTATCAAAATACCACGCTAAATTTGAATGCAGGATGGCAGCCTATGGAGAGCCTATCGTTCTCAGTGACAGGCCGACAGACTGAGGGTGAAAATGAGTTTGATGGCGTAGACTACTTTGTCACCGGGCTGCCTGAAGATGCTGACAAAGAATCTGAATTTCGTCAGCGTTTTGTTCGGATTAAAGCAGATTTATCGCTACTGGAAGATCGTTGGAAGCAGCGTGTGGCGCTATCAGTTAGCCGCCATAACAATGAAAACTTCTCCAGCGATACAAAGACGGGATCTACGGACACTCGAAAAAAACAATATTCATATCTGAGCAGTCTAAGCTGGGCTGAAGAGGCGCAACAGGTTTCATTTCTAGCAGAGCGTGAAACCGAAGACTTCACCCAGGAAGGCCCAATTTCCTTTTTTGGTGATGACCCCAATCAGAAGCAGGATCGAAAAACTGACAGTCTCGCTCTTGAGTATCGTATTACATTGTGGGAAGACCTCACATTGGCAGCCAGTGTTCGTCATGATGACAATAGTGAGTTTAAAAATGCAAATACCCGGCATTTTGAAGCCAGCTATGTACTGCCTGATATTGGCACTCGTTTTCGTGCCGCTTATGGTACTGCCGTCAAAAACCCCACGTTTACAGAGCGTTTTGGTTACTATGACAGCTCACCATTCTTTCCTTTTCGGGGCAACCCTGATTTAGAACCAGAAGAGTCCAAGGGGTGGGAAGTGGGAGTTGATCAGACCTTTCTGGATGGAAATCTGTTTATTGCGTTGACCTACTTTAAAGCCAAGCTAGAAAATGAAATTAACGGCTATGTCTATGATCCTCTGAATTTTGTGGCTACAGCGGAAAATGTCGAAGGCACTAGTAATCGTCAAGGAATTGAAGCTGCGCTTGATGCAAAATTAACGGCTACTTTGAGAGCTAAGGCTAGCTATACCTATACCGATGCCACTGAACCAAATTCAGTAACAGGTAGTGATGTTGATGAGTTGCGACGGGCGCGCCATTTGGCAAGCGCGAGCCTGAATTGGTCGCCAACAAGTAAGTTGAACCTTGTTCTAAATGCTCAGTACAATGGTACTCAGGATGATATTTTCTTCCCTCCTTATCCACAGGCTTCCCAAGTAGTAGAGCTGGATGACTACACTCTTTTGAACTTGACAGCCAACTACCAGATGAATAAACAATTGTCGCTCTATACTCGGTTGGATAATCTCCTGGACGAGAATTATGAAGAAGTTTATGGCTTTCAATCGCTAGGTTTTGGCGCTGTTGTGGGGATGCGCTACGACTTTGCGCGATAACTATTGGTACTTTGTTGGGAGAGTAAGCTGTGACTGAGTTGAGTAAAGAGGTTCGAACCAGAGTGCTACTCTCTTGGAGTAGCGGTAAGGACTCCGCGTGGGCCCTTTACCAGTTGCAGCAGGACCCCAAGATAGAGGTAGTTGGTTTATTGACCACCTTCAATCAAGCATTTGATCGTTCTGCGATTCATGGCGTTCGCCTAGAGCTCGTTCGTGCTCAAGCGCAAGCTGCGGGGTTACCATTATTGGAAATTCCACTGCCTTGGCCTTGCAGTAATGAGGCATATGAACGAGCGATGGCTGATGCACTGGATCGCGCTAAACGTGAGTTGACTCCAAATGCTGTGGCCTTTGGTGATCTATTTCTGGAGGATATCCGGCGGTATCGGGAGGAACGCATGGCTGATACTGGATTGGAACTAATGTTTCCTATCTGGGGGATACCCACCGATGAACTGGCTGGGAAAATGATTGAAGCTGGCTTACAGGCACATGTTACCTGCCTTGACCCTAGTAAGATGCCGGAGACCCTAGCGGGTGCTTCGTTTGATAATGAATTCATCAGCAAGTTGCCTGACTCTGTAGATCCCTGTGGCGAGAATGGTGAATTTCATACCTTTGCATGGAATGGACCTATGTTCCAGAAGCCTTTGACGGTCATGCAAGGTGAAACTGTTACCCGTGATGGGTTTGTCTACACTGACCTGATAGGTACACCTCTGTTAGGTGCATCAC
>JBALVP010000108.1:0-2107 GCA_036961395.1 Porticoccus sp. | reverse complement strand
CATGCAAGGTGAAACTGTTACCCGTGATGGGTTTGTCTACACTGACCTGATAGGTACACCTCTGTTAGGTGCATCACGGTGAAAATTGTTTCTCTGCTTCCCAGTGCCACGGAAATTATTTGTGGTATTGGCTTGCGGGATCAATTAGTTGGCGTTACTCATGAGTGCGACTACCCGGCAGATGTGGTGGGGTTGCCGATTGTTACCCGCTCCAGGATTCCCAAGGGACTACCCAGCCATGAAATTGATGCCATTGTACGAGGCCAATTAGAAACAGATAGTGCGCTGTACAGTTTGGAGGAAGAAGTCCTTGCCTCATTGGCTCCAGACTTAATTGTTACCCAGTCTCTCTGCGATGTCTGTGCCGTTTCGGCAGATGAAGTCGCTTCTGTTGCTTGCCAATTGCCAAAAAATGCCAATGTCATCAATTTAGAGCCCACCTGTTTAAACGATGTGCTCGAAACTATTTTAGTGGTGGGCAATGCGGCTGAACGTCCTTTTGTGGCACAGGCTTATTATGATAGTTTGATTCAGCGGGTTGAAACCGTTGTGCAGAGCACAGAAAGTATTGGATATGATTCACGCCCCAGAGTAGCCATTCTTGAATGGCTAGACCCTCTGTTTGATGGTGGTCACTGGTACCCGGAATTAATTGAAATGGCTGGCGGCACCCCCTGTTTTGGTCACCGGGATAAGCCTTCTTGCAGCCGTTCATGGGAGGATTTGGTTGCTGCACAACCTGATGTAATTTTAGTTTCCCTTTGTGGCTTCGATTTGGAACGGACAGCCCAGGATATGCCTTTGCTGGTAGATCAACCCGGGTTCTCCAAGTTAACAGCGGCTCAAAATGACCAAATCTATATGGTAGATGGTAATTGTTATTTCAGTCGTCCCGGACCGCGTTTGGTCGATAGTCTGGAAATTCTTGCCAACCTGCTGCATCCTGACGTACATCCTTTGCCAGCAGACATTCCTGTGGCTACAAAATGGCAGGTAAAAGATGAGTGTTAGCTGGCCTTAGTTCTCAACCCGAGAAAACCCATGACAGAAAAGCACCAAAAAAAAATGCAAAAGCTCAAAGAAAATGTAGATGCAGGTATTAAGTCTGCTGATACCGAGCAGGGCGTTGTAGTTTTATTGACCGGTGATGGAAAGGGTAAAACCAGCTCGGCATTTGGTATGGTTGTGCGGGCATTGGGTTATGACTACAAAGTAGGAGTGGTTCAGTTTATAAAAGGGCAGCAACTCTCGGGTGAAGAGCTTTATCTACGCGATAAATGTCCACAGGTGGACTTTTATCAAATGGGCACTGGTTTTACTTGGGATACCCAGGACCGAGAAGCCGATATTGCGGCAGCTAAAAAAACCTGGGCCGTCGCTGAACAAATGCTAAAAGACGACAGTTTCCATTTGGTTGTTCTGGATGAGCTTACTTATATGTTCAGCTTTAAATATCTGGATGAGGGGCTGGTGTTGAATGCAGTTCGTAACCGCCCAGAGAATCAAAGTGTTGTTATCACAGGTCGTGGTGGTGGCTCCGGTTTACAGGAGCTTGCAGATACCGTATCGGAAATCAAAGAAATTAAGCATGCCTACAAAGCCGGTATTATGGCGCGTCGGGGTGTAGATTTTTGATGCATTGTTTATTTAATCTATGGTTTAACCATAAATAACTAAAAAAATTAAGAGCGCATATCTTGCACCGCTATTCCCCCATCAAATTTATCTCTTTAGCTTGCATAACGTTGGTGGTGAGCTTGCTGTGCGGGCTATTTAGTGGCGCTTCAGATATTCCCCCATCAAAAATATTTGGGCTATTTGCTTCGGGCCATATGGATATGGATATGGATCATCGTATTTTACAAATGATTCGTTTGCCCCGTGTATTACTGGCAGCCCTGGCCGGTGCATGCTTGGCCAGTTGTGGGGCTGTTATGCAGGGGTTATTTCGTAATCCATTAGCTGACCCTTCTTTGATTGGGGTATCTAGCGGTGCATCAGTGGGTGCTAGCTGTGTAATATTTTTTGGTGGTGTTAGTTTGATAGGTGGTGGTCTTGGCCTGCCAGCTATTGCTATTGGAGCTTTTGTTGGTGGTTTGCTTGCTAC
>JBALVP010000107.1:0-5646 GCA_036961395.1 Porticoccus sp. | reverse complement strand
CTCCTGGCAAAGCGCTTCGCCCTCAGCAGGGTCGATCAATCCGTGTAGTACCACATTGGCACCCGCTTCAGCCAACTTTGATGCCATGGCATAACCAATACCACTGGTAGATCCGGTGACTAACGCTATTTTACCTGCCAACATTGTGTTTCCCTTAATAAACAAAAATTACTTACCAGCGACAAACTACAGCTGAAAATTAGAAAATACGAACTAAAGTGACAAAACAAAAAAAAGCTCCCAATAGGGAGCCTTTTTTACATGCAGATTTCACATAGAGTGAAATTAAAATTGCATCTCTGGAACATGATCAGGAACAACCAGTTCACCCGCAGTTTTCTCGACAATTTCTTCTACAGATATACCTGGAGCACGTTCAATCAGGTGGAATTTACCATCATGAATTTCCAGATACGCCAGATCAGTAAGAACCTGCTTAATACAACCAGCACCGGTTAATGGCAGCGTACATTCTGGTAACAATTTGGACTTACCGTATTTATCGGCGTGGGTCATCATCACAATGATGTTATCTGCACCAGCAACCAAATCCATAGCACCGCCCATACCTTTGATGAGCTTACCTGGGATCATCCAAGAAGCAATGCCTCCCTGAGCATCCACCTCAAAAGCACCTAGAACAGTTAAGTCCACGTGGCCACCACGAATCATGGCGAAAGACTCAGCCGATGAAAAGATCGATGCACCCGTAGCCGTTGTTACTGTCTGTTTACCCGCATTGATCAGGTCAGCATCAACTTCATCTTCTGTGGGATACGGTCCCATGCCCAGCAGTCCATTCTCAGACTGCAACATAACTTCCATACCTTCAGGGACATGGTTTGCTACCAGCGTAGGAATACCAATACCCAAATTAACGTAATAACCATCCTGTAACTCACGGGCAACACGGATAGCCATTTGATCACGAGAAAGTGCCATTATTATCTCTCCTGTTAGCCTTCGCGGACGGTACGTATTTCAATACGTTTTTCGAAAGTACCCTGAATCAGACGGTCAACGTAGATTCCAGGGGTATGAACTTGGGCTGGGTCCAACTCACCCGGCTCAACAATTTCTTCCACTTCCATTACTGTAATCTTGCCAGCTGTAGCAGCCATAGGATTAAAGTTTTGAGCTGTGTGGCGGTAGATAGCATTACCGTAACGGTCTGCCTTCCATGCCTTCACAATAGCGAAATCACCAACAACAGACTCTTCAAGAATATATTTCCGGCCATTGAATTCACGCTCATCTTTGCCTTTCGCGATATCTGTACCACACCCAGTCGCGGTATAGAATGCAGGGATGCCCGCACCACCAGCACGCATCTTCTCAGCCAAAGTACCTTGAGGTGTCAATTCTACTTCCAAAACTCCGGATAAAAGCTGCTCTTCAAACAACTTATTTTCACCCACATAAGAAGACACCATCTTCTTGATTTGACGATCGTCCAGCAAAATTCCAAGACCAAGACCATCGCAACCACAATTATTGGAAACAATAGTCAGCTCTTTAGTACCCATCTTCTTGATCTCTTTGATCAAGTTTTCAGGAATACCACAAATGCCAAAACCGCCGGAAATCACAGTCATGCCATCTTCAAGACCTGCCATCGCTTCTTCGTAGGTGTTTACCACCTTATCGAAACCCGCCATGAACAAAACTCCTTCATTATTTTTTATGTTACCCCGAGGCGGGTCATCTCTAGACCTTAACCCCGAAGACCTTAACTAAAGGCTTGCAAAACGTCCGCAAGCATCCTATAGGATGATATATTTATCAAGCGTAAATTTTTAATAGAATGATTTATAAAATAAATAAGTAGAAGTGACTCCATGGACATTACCATCAAACAACTTAAGGCCTTTGTGGCCGTCGCTCAAACCCGTAACTTTGCTGAAGCAGGAGCACTACTTCACCTGTCTCAGCCGGCTCTCAGTATTTCGGTCAAAAACATGGAAGAAATAGTCGGAGGGAGGCTACTCTCAAGAACCACCCGCACCCTGTCACTGACCCCGGAAGGAGAAGACTTTCTTCCCGTAGCTCAACGACTGTTAGCTGATTGGGATAATGCTCTCGCCGACCTACACAACCTGTTTGCCATGCGTCGAGGTAAACTCACTATCGCCACCATGGCCTCTTTCTCTATCAGCCAGTTGCCCCGAGCACTGGCCCATTACCGCAAGCAACACCCAGACATCAATATTGCGGTGCAGGACGTGGTCGCAGAGGATGTTGTAGATATGGTACGCAAAGGTCGAGTAGAGCTAGGGGTCACCTTTGACCCTGAGGAGTCGGAAGACCTTATCTTTGAGCCTTTGTTTGAAGACCGTTTTTTTGTGGTCACCCCCAAACAACATCCCCTACTGGAAATCCGGAATATCACCTGGAAGCACCTACAGGATTATCCTTTTATTGCCCTGCAACGCCCCTCAGCCATGCGCCAAATGGTCGACAAAACCACCGCTGGTTGTGGCGTTAAACTTACGGTGGAATTTGAAGCCAACCAACTGGCCTCTATTAGTTCGATGGTAGCCAATGGTTTGGGTATTAGTGTGATGCCTTCACTCACTATTCAGCAAATGGAATCCTTGGGACTCGAATGTCGCCCTCTAACCAAGCCTATCGTAAGGCGAAAAGTCGGTATTCTCACCCGCCGCCGTTACCCACTTTCTGCGGCAGCCAATGCCATGGTAGAAACACTAAAACATCAAATTACAGCACCTTAAACCCTACACTTTGATACAGGCGCTATCACTGACGAATTACATAAAATCTGATAATGTGTGCGGCCTGTTTCAACAACCGAATGAATACACATGAGCCAAGAACAAACTAACGCCAATATGAACCCCGATGAACTGTATCTCGAGGAAATTTTTACCGATCAAAAAATTGGCACTATTCGCCGCCTGACACCTGTAACGTCTGAAGGTGAAACCGATACCAGCCGTGAAGTACTGTATTCTGGGTCCACCCAGGTAATGACCCCTATGGGTGCGCTGCCAATTAACTTTAATCTAGAAGCTTCAACAATCGGTGAGGCCGCAGAAAAATTTGGCCCTGCAGCGGAAATCGCTGTAGAGCAAACAGCCAAAGAAATGGAAGAAATGCGTCGCGAACAGGCCTCCAAAATTGTTGTGCCCGGCCAGGAAGGTGGCATGGGAGGAATGGGCGGCATGCCTGGTGGCGGAATTATTACCTAAAAACGCTACTTAATAGCGCTACCTAAGTCTAAACTTTCAAGAACAACACCGCTCTCGGGGCAGCCTACTCTCAGCGCCCCCTTTAAACGCAGTGATACTCCTTATGGCACTGATATGGCATTAAAAGCCACTGTTTTTAAGGCTGAGCTTCAGGTTTCCGATATGGACCGAAGCTACTTTCAGTCACATTCATTGACCTTGGCCCGCCATCCTTCTGAGACTGATGAACGAATGATGGTGAGACTGCTGGCATTCGCTTTGAATGCCCATTTTTCCCTGAATACCAGTGAACAACTGCAATTCACCAAAGGCTTATCCTCCGACGATGAGCCGGACCTGTGGCTAAAAAACCTCCACGGTGATATTGAGCATTGGATTGAAGTGGGCTTACCGGATGAACGTCGCATCCGCAAAAGCTGTAATCGCTCCACGCAGGTCATCGTTTACGCCTATGGTGAGCGTAACGCACCGATCTGGTGGAAAAATATCGAGGCTGACCTCAACCGTTTTGACAATCTCTCTATTTATTACCTTTCACCCTCAGATACTGCAGCACTCGCGGAGATAGCTGAACGCAATATGTCATTGCAGGCAACAGTACAGGATGGCGCGGTCTGGTTTGGCAACACGGAGAATACAAGAATGATTTCCCCTGAAACCTGGAAAGCTATTGATCTTTGAGTGGTTGAACCAGCACCCAGGGTTTCACAACAACAGACCACACCGTAGTGTCAGATTCTAGCCATTCAACTGCTTGGTCATCACTCACCTGTCCCACAGACTCGTCAGCCATCCATTGTTCAATCTTCGCCTTATTGTCGTGGCATATTTCCATGGCCACATCGATCAGGTCCAAGTCTGGCGACACATAGATTGTCGTACCGTTGGCAAAAAATCGCTCCAACTCCTGCCAGCGGATCTTGGACGTTTCAGTATTCAGTTCATCTCGTTGCATTATTAAACCCAAATAGTGAGCCCTAAATAGTAAGGCCTAAATAGTGGTACCTAAACAGTTCTGCTCAAATTTTTCTTTGAGAAGTTCATGCTACCTGCCCTGCGGCAACACCAGAAGCCCACGCCCATTGAAAATTAAACCCACCCAAATGCCCAGTTACATCCAGCACTTCACCCACAAAGTACAGTCCGGGCTGCTTTTGGCTCTCCATAGTTTTGGAGGAAACGGTATCGGTATCCACGCCGCCTAATGTCACCTCGGCAGTGCGATAGCCTTCAGTTCCGGATGGCTTTAGCTCCCAGCGGTGAATTTTATCGGCAATATCCGACAATAACAGCTCCGGCAATTCAGCCAATGGCTTTTCAGCCTGTTTCTGCCACCACATCGCTTCCAATTCCAGAACCAGTTTTCGGGGCAACAACTGCGACAACACCGTCCGTAATAGAGCCTTGGGTTGCTGCTGTTTTTGTTCCGCAAGAAGTTCTTGGCAATTTTCCTCAGGTAAAAGGTCGATGCTCACCTCCTGCCCTTCTCGCCAGTAACTGGAGATTTGCAACACAGCAGGGCCACTTAACCCCCGATGGGTAAACAGGATATTTTCCAGAAATGACTGTTTGCCGGCAGTGATGCGAGCGGGTACCGAAACACCCGACAGTTTCTCTGACAACAACTTAAACCCATCCGTAAATGTAAAGGGTACCAATGCTGGCCGTAGGGGCACCATTTTATGACCAAACGTCTCCGCCAATCGATAACCAAAACCAGAACCACCCAAGGTGGGCACCGAAAGCCCACCAGAGGCCACCACCAGTGACGCGCCAGTCACTTCGCCTAGATTGGTTTGCAACTTATAGCTCTGGTCAAAATCCACTTGGGTGATCTCGCACTGTGTTTTCAGGGTAACCCCTGCCTGATCAGCTTCTGCCAATAGCATATTGAGAATGTCCTTTGAGGAATCATCACAAAAGAGCTGACCCAGAGTTTTCTCATGGTAGGCAACATGGTGTTTACTGACTAGCTCGATAAAATCCCATTGGGTATAGCGACTTAGGGCAGATTTGCAGAAGTGGGGGTTTTCCGACAGAAAATTTTCTGGCTCCACATACAGATTGTTGAAGTTACAACGACCACCACCGGACATCAGAATTTTCTTCCCCGGCTTATTGGCCCGCTCTAGCACCAGCACCCGACGGCCACGCTGACCTGCCGTGATAGCACACATCAAGCCCGCAGCGCCTGCTCCGATCACCACTACATCCCAAGTACTCAAATAATTACTCCGACTACTACTCTCATCAAAAACTGGAAAGCGCGCATTCTATAAGTCACACGCTCAAGGTACTATAGCCGCCGTGTTTTTCTAACTGACGTTATCTAATTAAATTGTCCTAACTGACTCTTCATCACTGAACAGTCCATCTAAAATATCGAGAGCACCAGTATGTTTAAAACCAACGAATACTTTGACGGCAACGTTGTATC
>JBALVP010000106.1:0-5660 GCA_036961395.1 Porticoccus sp. | reverse complement strand
GCTTAACCTTCCCCGACCAGCTCGACTACCCGACTCTATTTACCCGCCTCTACTTAAGAGTCTCTTAAGTATTCCTCAGTATCCTGTTTGTAAATATCAGAAAAGAGTTAATACAATGACGTCCACACACTCTGTTGATATAACATCGTGTAGCAACAATAACAGTGGATACAGACGCCTTAACCGTCTACTTAGCCCTGGCCCAGAACTTAAGCTCAACGGTATTAACTGTCATGCACGAACTGAAATGGAGCACTATATTGCCAAGCAGTTCCAAGCGGTCTATGGCGCAAGTGTTAAGGATTTCTTACCCTTCTTTCTTGGTCTTCGCTGCAACAATAAATTAAGTGCTGTAACAGGTATTTGTCCTGCTAGCACCAACGTCCTATTTATTGAGCAGTACTTAGATAACCCTATTGAAGATGAAATAAACCATTTTTCTGCTCAACATGTGCAGCGCTCAGCGATTGCTGAAATTGGAAATCTAGCCGCCACCCAGCGAGGTTCCAGCCAATTACTGTTTATTCTTCTTGCTGCAACCCTGCACCAAGCAAATATCGAATGGCTGGCATTCACTGCTACCCCACAAGTACAAAAAACTATTGGTAAGTTGGGTTTTCAATTACAGCCTATAAAAGAAGCTTCACCGTTATGCCTTAATCAATCCTCCCTTCAAGGCTGGGGCAATTACTACGATACAAAACCCATGGTGGTAGCAGGACGTATAGATGAAGCAATGGATACCATCAACGATCGTCAGGTACTGAAAGGGATGCTCTCCCTCTATAAAAACCGTATTGATGCTCTAGCCAGTGTCATTAGCAATCAAAACAGCAATGACAACCATGCCCAGTATTATTTCGCAGCTTAAGCTTCTCTACAGGGACGATCAAACTGTCGCAAGGGATACTAAAAAATCCCTAAGTTGTACCGAGCTTCTATCTCAATGCGAAGTGCTCACCAACACCCTAAAAGAAAATGCCATTCAATGCTTGGCGCTCCACGCAGACAACGGCCTAAACTGGTTGACGGTGGATCTAACCTGCCAACATGCAGAAATCAGCCTATTACCACTACCTACTTTTTTTTCTTCAACGCAGCTCAAATACGCGCTCCAGGAAACCCCGGTTGACGCAATCATTGCCGACAGTTCGGCACTGCCCTGTGCCCTTGATGACATTGATGACATTGATGACATTGATATTCTGCAGTATCGATGGGTACTAGATGACCTCCTGTTTATTGTATTGAACAAACCTAACGCCCCCCTCCAACTACCCCCAAATACAGGAAAAATCACTTACACCTCTGGTTCTACCGGTACTCCCAAGGGCGTGTGTTTAAGTAACGATCAATTGCTCAATCAGGCCTATGCTCTGGCTGAGGCCGTGGCGATACCTCAACCACGACACCTCTGCCTTCTACCCTTGAGCACGCTGCTAGAAAATGTTGCAGGGATATATGCCCCGTTGCTTTTATCCGGCGAGGTCATTGTGCCTTCTCTGGAAGAAATCGGGTTTACTGGAAGTTCGTCCATCATCGCCGAGAAAATGATACAACTCATCAGTGAGTTCCAACCCAACAGCCTAATACTGACACCTCAACTTTTACTGCTGCTGGTAGCCGCAGCAGAATCTGGCTGGATCGCTCCGACAACACTCCGTTTTGTCGCCGTGGGTGGTAGCAGAGTCGCCCCTGACCTGCTGACCAAAGCCTGGGCCGTCGGCATACCAGCCTACGAGGGCTACGGTCTCTCTGAATGCGCCTCTGTCGTCAGTCTGAATACACCAAACAATAGCCTTATGGGTAGTTGCGGAAAGCCCCTACCCCACCTCGATATTTCCATCACAGACGGAGAGGTGATTGTCTCCGGCAATACCATGCTGGGCTACATCAATGAACCAGACAGTTGGGGACAAAAAAATATCCATACCGGTGACTTGGGGTCACTTGATGACGAGGGCTTTTTGCATATTAATGGGCGCCGAAAAAACCTTCTGGTCTCAAGCTTTGGCAGAAATATCAGCCCCGAATGGGTGGAGTCCGAATTCCTCTCTTGCCCTATATTTTCAGACTTTGTGGTATTTGGAGATGCTCAACCTTTTTGTATTGCACTGCTGTCGCCCCGCTCACCACAAATCACGGATGATCAAATACAACGTGTTGTTGATAAGGTAAATCAGAGCCTTCCTGACTATGCCCGTGTCAATAAATGGTATCGACTTCCTCAGCCACTGAGTTCAAATAAACAATTAATGACAGACAATGGCAGGCCCATAAGATCTGAAGTATTCAACCATTACGCCGTCCAGATTCAGAGACTCTACAAAACCGAGCCCACAAAACAAGACACATCAAACAATACATATGACACACAATCGATCAGGCGTCCCAATGACTTTCTTTGAAACCTTAAACAATAAAACTGAGGCTGCACGACAGGTATTATTTAGTGCGCCAATTATCGAGAAAAGCCTGACAGGCCGTATAACCCTGGACGAGTACATTGCTTTTCTTAAACAGGCCTATCACCACGTCAAACATACCACCCCTCTATTGATGGCCGTGGGTTCAAAACTACCTGAAGACAAGGAATGGCTGCGTGAAGCTGTGGCCGAATATATTGAAGAGGAGCTGGGCCACCAAGAGTGGATTCTCAATGATATCGCCACCTGTGGGTACTACAAGGAAGCCGTACGCAATAGTACAGCTAACCCAAGTACAGAGTTGATGATTGCCTATGCCTACGACATGGTGAACCGAGTCAATCCACTAGGGTTTTTTGGCATGGTACAGGTGCTGGAAGGTACCAGTGTCAGCATCGCGGAAAAAGCTGCCGACAAAATACGATCAACCCTGTCACTCCCCAAGGAAGCATTTTCCTACCTCTACTCCCACGGCTCACTAGACCAAAGTCACATACAGTTTTTTGAAACCCTGATGAATCAAATCGAAGATCCCAAAGAACAGGATCTGATTGTCCATTCAGCAAAGATGTTCTACCAACTCTACGGAGATATTTTTCGCACTATCAATAGTCATCACGGTATACCGATACGTAATATTTAGAGGCGCTAGCGATGAAGCTTAATGGCAGCACAATTCTACTCACTGGGGCCTCTGGAGGAATTGGTGCAGCAGTAGCGCAGGCACTGGATCAACAGGATGCTCGGCTACTGTTGGTAGGACGCAATGAACAGGCACTAAAGACGCTCAAACAACAACTATCCGGTGACCACCTGATCGTACTCGCCGACATCAACACACACGAAGGTCGTGAGCAGATTGTTCAACAATGCACCCAAGGTGACGGTATTAATCTGATGATCAATTTAGCGGGCATTCTGGACTTCCAGTTTTTTGAACAACAGTCCGATCACTGTATCGAACAAATACTGACCACCAACCTTGTGTCACCCATGCTCCTCTGCAACAGGTTGATCCCCTCACTGAAACAGCAGCAGGAAGCGGCCATCGTCAATGTCGGCTCCACGTTTGGCAGTATTGGTCACCCCGGGTTTACCACCTATTGCGCCAGTAAGTTCGGTCTGCGTGGATTTACCGAAGCGCTTCGTCGAGAATTGGCGGACACCAGTATCCGAGTGTTTTATTTAGCACCCCGAGCAACGGACACCAGTCTGAACTCTGATGCCGTCACTGCCCTGAACAGTGCTCTAGGCAATAAAACCGACTCCCCAGAGCAGGTAGCCAATGAACTGATTTCCCTAGTGAGTTCAAATCAACATCAGCGCTATATGGGCTGGCCAGAAAAATTATTTGTCCGGTTAAACACCCTGTTCCCGAGTCTGGTTCACAGCGCCCTGATTAAAAAAATCCCCATCATCAGACAATTTTCGAAGTAGTCAGTACGATACTTGCAGAAAGAAAACCGACAGAAAGGAGGCCTCCACCATGAGAAGCCAGTTAAGAAACATCATCACTATCACCATATCCCTGTTTATTCTGAGCACTGGATCAGCTTGGGCTGACCTAGATAACGATATTGCGAAACTCCAGCATCGCTGGGCAGAGGTTAATTATCAGCTCCACGAAAAAATCCAACTATCCGCATTTAAACAACTGATTTCAGATGCAGAACAGGTAGTGACGGCTCATCCAGAATCTGCTGAGCCCCTGATTTGGAGTGGCATTATTAAATCTACGTACGCTGGAGCCAAGGGTGGCTTGGGTGCACTATCACTGGCCAAGGAATCCAAAGCTGATCTTGAGCAAGCTCTAAGCATTGACCCAAAGGCTCTGGATGGCTCGGCCTACACCAGCCTGGGAACACTCTACTTTAACGTACCTGGTTGGCCTATCGGGTTTGGCAACGATAAAAAGGCAGAGGAGTTTCTTCTCAAGGCGATTGCCATAAACCCCAAAGGTATTGATACCAACTACTTTTTCGGTGACTATCTTATCCATGAGAAGCGCTACCAGGAAGCCAAAACTTACCTACTGAAAGCAAAAAATGCCTCGCCTAGAGCCAACCGCCCGTTGGCAGATGCTGGCAGGCAAAAAGAGATCGCTGAAGCGCTGACTATAGTCGACCAGAAGCTTGGCCACTAACCGAGAATAGAATGCAGATACTTTTAGTGGAAGACGATAGACCTCTCGCTCACAGCCTGAAAATAGGTCTTCGAAAGCAGAGTTATGCCGTCAACCATGTGGAAAGTGGAGAGGCCTGCCTACATGTGGTCGCCACGGAAGAGCCCGACATTGTGATCCTAGACCTTGGACTGCCCGATATAGATGGCCTCAAGGTACTCAAGAAAATCCGCCAGAAATCTTCGTCACTTCCAGTCATACTTTTGACCGCCAGAGACAGTATCGACGACAAAGTGATGGGGTTAGACTCAGGCGCTGATGACTACCTCGCCAAACCCTTTGAAATGACGGAATTATTGGCGCGACTGCGTGTTTTGGAAAGGCGCCTTAGCACCATCAAATCGACCCAAATCACCATCGGCGATATCTCTCTTGATACTTCGACCCAAGCCGTAGTGCAACAAAACCATGAATTAGACTTGTCCCGTAAAGAATACATGCTCCTGAAGAGCCTTATGGAAAATGCGGGGAGAGTCCTCACTCGATCAACGCTGGAAACCAGACTATACAGCTGGGGGGAAGAAGTCTGCAGTAATGCCTTGGAGGTACATATACACCACTTACGAAAGAAACTCGGACCCGACTTTATAAAAACGGTCCGCGGTGTAGGGTATAAGGTAAATCAGGCGTGAAATCCATCCGGGTCTTTCTGGTAGCCTCAATACTGGCCACTCTGACACTGTTTAATTTTGTTGCTGCCCTGCAGGGTTACCAATCCAGTCTGCATGAAGCAGAGAAACTCTTTGACAGACAGCTTCTCCAGACCGCTAAGTTGATCGCCAACCTTCATGTGGATAAGGCCACCAATAATCTCAATCAATTAAGTGATCTAGCCTATCAAGTCTGGCATAACGATCAGCTTATGGCTGCGTCTAACAATGCCCAAGCCAGGGCAATTACCGAGCTCCACCCCGGTTTTGGATATGCAAATTTTCATGGCTATCGATGGAGAACACTAACCTATTTCAACCCAAGCAATAACAACTGGATCATTGCAGCGGAGAGAACTGATCTTCGATATATTCTGGCAGAAGATGTCATTACAAAAGCCG
>JBALVP010000105.1:0-5674 GCA_036961395.1 Porticoccus sp. | reverse complement strand
GCCGGGAGATCCCCCAAGCACTGACAACAGCGGCCGTCAATGACAGCCCCAACACCAGCCCACCATGGTTTTCAGTAAAACGGGAAAAGCCCAGTGTCACGCCGGAAGCATCGTGATGCTTATCACTGCTTTCACCCTCATGACTTACACCATCACTGTTCGCCTCATCCTTTGTCGCTCCCTTGCCACAAATCATCATCCCTGCGGGAATAAGGACAAAAGCGACCACCAACGACACCACCAGCCCAAGGGTCATCATCCAACCAAAATCGATGACAGGACGGATATCACTGAGCACCAATGACAAGAACGCAACCACAGTGGTCAGCATCGTATAGCAGCATGGACGAGCCATACTTTTTACGGTGTCACGCACCAATTCGAGCTGCTCTTTGTTAGGGAACTTGCTGCACAACTCGCGGTATCGAACAATCAGGTGAATCGTTAGCGCTAGAGTGATAATCAATAGCAATGAAACAAAATTGGAAGAGACAACCGTCATACGCCAGTCGACCCAGCCGAGGTAGCCAAGAATAATTTCCACACACAGAATACAGGTCGCTAGAGGCAACAAAACCCAGCGTAACTGCCGAAAAATAATCGCCAGAGTAATGATGATAAATAGCAAAATACCGGCACCGAAGACATTGAGATCACTCTTAATGAAATCAACCATATCGGCGGTGATCATGCTTAGGCCACCAAGGAATATTTCCGCATCATTTTTGAACGGGGCCATTTTTTCGCGTATTTCCGCGACACGTATTTGTTCTTTGGCGGCACGAACGGTGCGGTAATCAAGGAAGTCCTGACTGACAATCTCAAGCTCGGCAGCTTCCTCCGAAGATAACCCCTCCGTATCTCGTTTAATACGTAAGGTATCTCGCTGCTTAACCAGCGCCTGATATTTTTTATCCAGCTGTATCTCAACGAGAACAATGGTCGTTTTGGCATCTTCGCTAATCACCAGGTCGCGATAAACGGGACTTGTCAGAAATTCCTGACGAACCATGTCACGATCAACATCGGGCTGAAGTAACGTACGGGGAGCCTCCTTTAGGGCCTCAACCTTGATCTTTGGGCTGTAGAGAAGCGGCACATCCAATATCGATGTCACTTTCCCTATACCTTCAACCCCCCTTAAGTCATCACACATCTCTTTGAGGGTCTGCAAATTATCATCATCAAAAAGATCGCCCTTATGGGGCTTGTACGTCACCACCAGAAAGTCACTGCTACCGTATCGTTGTACGGATTCTCGGTAATCCGCCAGCGCGTTATCATTTTCAAGGGTGAGAGAGTCTAAAGAGGCATCCAGCTTCAGCCCCGCCAAACCAAAGGCCATCACGACAGCAATCAGAATCATCGCCAGAATAGCGACCACAGGACGACGTAAAATCAGTTTTTCGTAAATCCCCAATAATCTCTCTGACATCTGACTGACCCCATCACTTTTTATTAGAAGGCGCTTATTATGTCAGAAAAAAAATTATCCATCTGCCACCCCCCAACAAGCCGTTATTGCTGGCTTATATGACGATGAAAAAGATAGCTCTCAAGCAACAGAGAACCGAGGGGCAGCTGGAGGAAAACCACAGGCACACAGTACTGTTCAGCCTATTGGCTATGGCTGCATAAAGGGGCTACATTGAGTGATTTTTTTTGCAGCAGCCCTAAGCCATTCGTCACGGCTAGGGCCACCAGAAGGCAGAGCTGTCGTCGGAGAGATTTAGGCTTTAGGTAGAGTAACGCCCGTCTGCCCCTGATACTTACCACCACGGTCAGCATAAGAGACTTCACAGACTTCATCAGACTCAAAGAACAACATCTGAGCAACACCTTCGTTAGCATAAATCTTCGCCGGAAGGCTGGTGGTGTTAGAGAACTCCAAGGTGACGTGACCTTCCCACTCTGGCTCCAACGGCGTGACGTTCACAATGATACCGCAACGGGCATACGTAGATTTACCCAAGCAAATCGTCAGCACATTACGTGGAATACAGAAGTGCTCAATGGTGCGAGCCAGGGCAAAAGAGTTAGGAGGGATAATGCAATAATCGCCTTTTATATCGATAAACGCATCTTCATCGAAATTTTTAGGATCAACCGTCTTGGAGTGAATGTTGGTGAAAATCTTGAATTCATCCGCACAGCGAACATCGTAACCGTAGCTTGAAACACCATAGGAAATCACCTTCTCGCCATTGGGGTCTGGCTGGCGAACCTGCCTACCATGAAATGGCTCAATCATGCCGTGTTCCTGTGACATACGGGTAATCCACTTATCGGATTTGATGCTCATAAGTACCTACTCATCCTAACTAATTATCCAAAACTGCTTGGCGCTAAAAGTGGGCGCCATAATACCTGTTTGATCTGACTGATCAAAGCGCCCTGTTATTGTATCCAAATACATCAACCCCCTAGATTAGGAGCCATAGGCTCTTGTTCAAGGGAAAAGCGGCATTAAGTGTTTGATTTTAAAAGGTGCTGCTTTATGATCAGTGCAAAGAGATTGGAAAATAAAAACAGGGACTAGGCTTCTTTCACCAAACCACAAAGCGCTCCTCTTTTCTCCAACCCATTGTAAACAAACAACAATAGCCTTGGTCGAATATTTTTTGCTCTTGGGTAGGGAGCCAAAGTGATATAAAGTCTTATGCTTTTGAATAAGCTGTTAGGCCCTTTTAAAATTTCACACTTTACTTTAAGAAAAGGAGGAAATCATGAGCAATCATGTGCCCAGTGTTACATTTAAAACAAAAGTCCGTGGTGAAAGCAAAGCTGGGAAAAATCCATTTATCTGGCTGGATATTTCAACGGAAGACATATTTCCGGGTAAAAGTGTCGTTATATTTTCACTGCCGGCTGCATTTACTCGGACGAGCTCTAATGCTCATTTGCCTGACTATGAAGCGAAGTATGATGAACTGAAATCACTAGGTGTTGATGAAGTGTACTGCTTGAGCGTTAACACTCCCTTTACCATGATTCAGTGGGCGAAAAATTTAGGTATTAATAATGTAAAAATGCTACCTGATCCACAGGCAAAGTTTACTAGCTTGATGGGGATGTTGGTTAAAAAGGAAAACGTTGGATTTGGTAAAATGTCATGGCGTTATTCTGCCCATGTCGTTAATGGGGAAATAAAGAAAATATTTTCTGAAGCAGGGATGAGGGATGATTGCCCAGATGACCCATTTGAGTGTAGTGATGTTGACACCATGATTTCTCATCTAAAGAAATAGAACATCACTTATACGATGCTTACTGAAACAGTTTCAGGTGAACAGCCTAACAAGACAAATTCAGTCGACCCATTTCCGCGGTGTTTCATTTGTGGCTTATACCACCCCCGCTACATGGACGGCTGATTTGCGACGCTAAATGTAACGCCTAGCCCTTGCTCTCTTGTCTTAAACCATCAAAAATAATTTATTATTAATGTGTAATCCCTATGAAAAATAGCTATGCCTGCATTGGCTTGTTCAACCCAAAATCTCCTGAGAATGTCGGCTCAGTGATGCGCGCCGCTGGCTGTTATGGCGTCAATTCCGTGTTCTATACCGGCAAGCGTTACGACCACGCCAAGCCCTTCTACACCGACACCAAAAAAATCCATGAAACACTACCGCTCATCGGCGTCAAAGAATTAAAAGACACTATCCCGTTGGGGTGCGTGCCAGTGGCCATTGAGTTAATCGATGGCGCTAGGCCACTGACCACCTACAAGCACCCGGCCCGAGCCTTCTACATTTTTGGTCCAGAAGACAGTACCCTGAAAAAAGAGATCACCGACTTTTGTGAGGACATTGTCTACATCCCAACTGAGGGCTGTATGAACTTAGCAGCCACTGTAAATGTAGTGCTCTACGACCGCCTAGCCAAGGGCGATAACTTCTCTCACCATCAAGATTCATTAAAGAGCAAGCCAAAATAAGTGTTTCAGATCAATCGCTTAGGTAGCCAAGATGCCTTCGCTTTAATATATAGGCTGTTAGTGTAAAAGCCATTGTTATCGTTCTATTTCCAGTACCATGCTAAGCTCTGCCAAAATTAAATAGCTGTGTATTTTGTGGGTGTATATCAGTGCATTGTAGGTGCGTTATTTGTCGCCTATTTAACAAGACAAGTCTGTCTGACGCTTTAAAGCGCAACAGCTTGCGGCGTTATACCTTATTCGGAAAACCATCATGAATTTAGATAAATCTAAAAAGAGAATTGCTAAACGAGTGAAAATGGGGTTTCGAGGATACCCTGAGATTTCAATTTCCTACGCAGGTGGTCGCTCAGATTTAGCTGAAGAAGTCATTGTCGTGTTTATTGCTGAGGAAGGCTCAAGCCCAATGGAGGAAAAATTTAAAAGTAAATCTGACGCCAGAGAAGACGAAGTTATTCAGTCTGCCATCGTCAAGATGATCGAACGTTCCGAAGCAAAAACAGTATCGTTGGCAGAGGATATTGTTATTCAATCCTAGTTTCGTAGGTCATAGCCTGTAGTTAATAGCCATACAGACAAGAGTCATGCGGCTACTAAAAGTACTGCCCCACTAAATAAAGGCCACGACAAAAAATCGATGGCCATTCCGTGCTTAATTACCTAGAACGTTGGTGGCGGCTTTCTTAGATGCTGCCTTTGCCGCTTTCTTTTCTTTTGGTGTTAAAAGCGGTTTCTTTTTAGCATTTTTTTTACTGTCTTGTCCTTTGCTCATGATATTTTCCACTTGTTGTTACGTCATAAACCTAAAGCCAGTTTAAGCCAACCTAAGGACTTTTGTTACCCGTGACTTCTGTTCAAATAGCCGAGTCAATACGTAACAATATCAGTATGGCTCTATAGACGATCAATAGATAGGCATAGCTTATATTCAAAATTAAAGAGGCCAGCCCCCCTTTAATTTCTTGATGAAGATTAGAACCAACCATCAACAGAATCATCCAATGCTTTGCTGCACTTTTTTAACTGCGCATTGTAGGTTTCTGTCTGCCTTTGCACCTTAGATGCCACACGAAGCAATTGAGGCTTTTTGTTGAACGATCCTCTGGCATAACCACCCCAGCCCTCGTGATACGCAAGGTACTGTTTGTAAGGGTCCCATTTTGAAACACCGAGTTTTTTCTGTGTCACATCGGTATACCAGCCGATAAAGTTGATAGCATCACCAAAATCATCCCGATCATGGCTCCAGTTGCCCGTTGCTTTTTGGTAATCCTCCCAGGCTGGATTCTGGGCCTGAGCATAACCGTAAGCAGAGGATCTTCTTGGCAGCGGGATAAATAAGAATTTAGGCCTATCCGGTCTGACGTCAGACTGAAATGTAGACTCCTGCTTGATGATGGCCATCATTAACCCGATAGGTGTACCCCAGCGCTTATTGGCATCTCGAGCATCTTCGTACCAATCGGTTTCCCCACGAAATATCTTGCAGACATCGGTCACTTGGCTGGGTTCGTAAGTAGCGCAACCACTTAGCATCAACACGAACAGCGTCAATACTAAAGTCACTGATAGGGGGCGAATTACCGGCATGAGTTTTTCCACTGAGCCAGAGGGATTATTCAATAATAATTTCCGGGCCGCCCGTGGATCCGGCCTCTGATAATTTGGCGACAACCTTTGCCGCGATGTCTCGATAATGCTGTGCGGAAATACTGCCTGAATCTGTCATCACAG
>JBALVP010000104.1:0-5780 GCA_036961395.1 Porticoccus sp. | reverse complement strand
GTTTACTCTGATTGAGCTGATGATAGCTCTGCTGTTGGGGTTGCTACTCTCGGCAGGCATTATCAGTGTATTTGTTGAGGGAAAACGTAATTTTGTTCAGGATGATGAAGTATCTCGAGTCCAGGAAAATGGTCGCTATAGCCTGAGATTACTGTCAAGAGAGCTTGGTATGGCTGGTTTTTTTGGAGGTGTCCCTAATTCATCTCTTGTCACTGGCGGTTCGGTGGCCCCGGACTGCGGTCCTTCTGGGGAAGACTGGTTGCTCGAAGGTGAGGCCCCTCTGGAAGTCGTTGATAGCTCAGATAACACGACAGATACCTATTATTCGTGTTTCAGCGATGGTGACATTGAAGCCGGTACGGATGTTGTTGCTATTAAACGAGCATCTGACTTTCCCGTTATTCAGGATGGTGAGTGGCAATCGGGACTTAGCTCTCTAGTTAGTACTCGTTACTACCTACACAATAAGAACAGAGGGCTGGGTGCGGTTGAGTTGCAGCAAGGTTCCGATTATGCAGATATTGGGACAATAGCTACGGCTAATAATGGCTCAGATATATGGGAGTATTACGCGTCAATTTTCTATATAGGCACAGATAATGGGGTGCCCAGCCTATGTAAGAAGGAAATAATTTCGACCGGTACTGGCATGTCAGCACCACGCTGTCTGGTTCGAGGTATTGAAAACTTACAGTTGGAGCTTGGTGTGGATCTCGATGCTGATGGGTATGCTGACCAATTTGTTTCTGATGATACCGATCCACCCGTGGGCTTAGGGTCAAATGCAGATCAGATTGTTTCTGTTCGAGTGCATGTCTTAGCTCGCAGTATTAATGAAATACATAACTTTCCTGCTGAATCCCGGAGCTACCGATTGGGCGGAGGGACTACTGTAGCCACTCCTGTTGATCAATTTTACCGGTTAGCACTCTCATCAACCGTTGTTATTCGCAACCCAACCAGCTTGGTGGCTGAATAATGGAGCTAAAATCATGATCAGAGGCAATTATGGCAAGACAAAACAACAGGGTGCCATCCTGCTGATTTCGATTATTTTTTTACTGCTTCTCAGTATGCTGGCATTGGGGACCATGCGTTCAGGCACACTGGAAATACTCATGGCAGGTAATGAACAATCCAGAATTGAAGCCTTTGAGCTGGCGGCAGCTGTCAACGAATCCGTGATCAGTCGTTGGCAGGGCGGGGGGGGTGTTGAGCCCAGTTTTAAAACAGACAAAATTCTTTGTAGTCCCGGTCATACTGACCCAGATTGCAATGAACTTACCCTGACAATTGATGCCTCACTTTCATCCGCCATCAGCTCCGCAGGGGCTGAGAATGATTATGTGACACATTATCTGGGTGAAGGGCAAGCGCCACCTGGTTTTGGAGAACAAGTAAACACCTGTGCATTCTATTTTGATACTGAAGCGGATTATGATAATTCTCTGAACAAACAGGGTGTATCACATCAGTCGGAAGGCGTATTTATTATTAACCCAGTTGCAACGGATTGCTCAGGATTGGCGACCCAATCAGCAGCCGGTGATTTGGATAAGTTTACAAACCGAGAGGCGTACTTGGAGTTTTAATCACCGTAATGAAGTCGCTTGATACAGGAGACCGTCACCACAGACGGAATAGCACCATGAAAAAACTTAATTTTTGGCAAATTACAGTCTTGATTCTTAGCCTGTCATCTATGCCGGCGTGGACAGATGATACTGAAATATTTTTTGGGGCACCACCCGCTGAGGATGAAGTCCCCCCATTCGTCATGCTGTCACTAGATTGGCGCTCTAACCTTGGGTCTAATATTTGTACCTTCCACACTGATCCTGACCAGACTGATTGTGATGATGGAAGTGAATTGGGTGATGAAATATATGCTGCTTTAGTTGATGAGGGTCGTTTGGAAAATGGTGATGTAGTCACACTATTTGATGTCCTCCGTGGTGTGTTGATCGTTGTTTTTGAAGAAATTGAAGACGATGGTTTCTCCATTGGCTTTATGATGAGCCACGAAAATGAAAATAACTGTACTGCGGAAAATGGAGATCTGAATAACGACAAGGGTTGTAGTGATGGTGGCTTTATGTTGCGTGGTTTTGACGTGGTGGACGGGTCTGCTGCAGGTCAAGCTTCTGAACAAGAGTTACTCGATATTTTGGCAAATATCCCCGTACCCCAGGGGAACCTTGCCCATCCCTACCAAGGCAGGGAGTTGTTTTTTGAGTTTTACCGTTATCTGACGGGTGGTGATGTTCTTAATGGCCACAAAGGCTGGTCGGATTTTAATAGTGCTAACTCGGGGGGCAAGGGTCATTATAATCTGGATCAAGAGTATGCCGGCGGCGGTAGTAGTACTAGCGGGCAGGGTGATTGTGATTTTGATACGGACAGGGGGTGCGAAAATACACCGCCTACTGTAGACAGCAATATGACTGCGGGTACTACCGGTGTTGATCCTGAGATCATCTCCCCTTGGACAACGTGGGATATGGACATCGATGATGGTGATAAGTACACCAGTCCTTACAGCGTTGGTGACTATTCTTGCAGTAAAACCTATACCATTAACTTTTTGTTCCAGGTGTCTCAGCAAGATGCTGATTGGAACACAGCGATATCCAAGAATATTGGCAATGAAAACAATGAGCAGGGGCTAGAACTGGCTAACACCTCTGGTAACAATGCCTTCCCTGAAATTATTTCCAAACTGCACTCATTTGATCATGCCAGTGACGATGTTGGGGTATCTATTGAAGGCAATCAGAATGTCACTTCTTACTTTATTGTCAATCAGGTCAATACGAAAACACGCTCCTATGCAGAGGCGGGTGGTACAGAAGCACCGATCGATGCATCGGAAAATCCAGGGGTGCTGCTTGAGGCTTTAAGGAAAATTTTCCGTGATATTGCCTCAGTCAGCACCACGTTTACAGCAGCCTCAGTCCCTGTGAATGTTCAGAACCGTACTGAAGCGCTCCCCGATATATATTTGGCACTTTTTAAGGTGGATGAAAATGGCTATCCTTTTTGGCCAGGTAATGTCAAAAAACTTCAAGTTGAGTCAGAAGTTTTAGATGATGGTTCCACATCGGTCACAGTTGCAGATTCACTTGGCGTTGCAGCGTTTAACCCAACCACAGGCCGTATTAGTGATTCGGCACTGACTTTCTGGACGGATCCAAATGCAAAAGATGTTATTGATGCTGATACCGATAATGGTGAGATTGCGAATAAGGATGGTAGCTCCATTACCCGGGGTGGCTCTGGTCATCGTCTACCGGGTTATCGGGTGGATTCAACGGGCACGCCGGTGACGACTGACCCCACTGCAGTAAATACCTCGCCTTCCGTAGCCGGAGATAGTGATGGTCGGCAGCTATTTCTTAGCCCATATGGCGTGAACGGTAAGTCGTCTACGGCTAATGCGCTGCTTGCATTGGATTACGATAGCGTAATAGCAGACCCAACGACGCCGGTTGGAGTAAGTCCTGAAGATGAGATTCAGAAATTACTTGGGCTTCTTGTTGAGGTAACCCCGGCCACCGATCCAGTAACTTATGTCAGTGATACTGATTATATTGCTGATATTGAAAGTAGTGCCGGGCAAGATTTTTCTGCATTGAATGATGCAGATAGCAGGGCTGCCGCCGCCCAAATTCTTTTAAAGTGGGTTAGGGGTATTGACGTGTTCGATTGGGATGGCGATACGGAATATGATGATGCTCGCCCCTGGATGATGGGTGACCCGCTACACTCCAGGCCCCTGACGCTAAACTACGGTCCTTTGGGTGGCTATGATGAGGACAATCAAGACATTCGAATTTTGTTTGGTACTAGTGATGGTTTTCTTCACTCACTTCGTAATACGACCTCGGGGGGTGGCGAGTCTGGGGTAGAAGAGTGGGGCTTTATGCCCAGAGAATTGTTGACTCACGTGAAAGACTTAACCAAGCGATCTTTTGTTGGGGAAGATAAACCCTATGGGATCGACTTGCCGCCTATTGCCCTTGTTATCGACAATGACCACGATGGCATTATTGAGCGTGGCTCTGGTGGTAATGATTCCTGGTGTGAGCCTGGGGGGGATGACCCGTCTGACCCCACCGACCTCAATTGTGATAAGGCCTATACCTACATCGGCCTTAGACGAGGAGGGAAATCCTACTATGGATTGGATATCTCCGATCCTGATGATGAGCCAAGGTTATTGTGGCAGGTTACCAATGAGGGCCCGGGAACCGATTTTGGGGAACTGGGTATGAGTTTCTCAACACCCCGGCAAATTTGGATAAGGTATGAAACGGATGGAGATATAAATACCTTTAGCGGTGAAAATGTTCCCATTCCGGCATTGATCTTTGGTGGTGGCCTCTACGGAGGCTGGACAGATGATCGTAGTGGGCGTGTGGGGCGTGACGACCTATCCTATGATGTGACTACCGATGCGGTTGATGGTCATGACCCGGAAGGTGCGGCACTCTTTATTGTACATGCTCGAACCGGGGAGCTGATTTGGAAAGCTACTTGGGGGGCGTCGGAAGGTGGTGTTTCGGCTAATGAATATCACCACGATGAATTAATTCATAGTATTCCCGCAGCGGTTACCCCGATTGATTCAGATGGTAATGGTATTACAGACCGAGTGTATGTAGGGGATACGGGTGGCAATGTCTGGCGCTTCGAATTGCCTGAGTTTAATCCAGCCAATACCGATCATGGTGACCTCCGTGAAGATTACTGGCGTGCAACCAAGCTCGCTGAATTAGGTGGTAGTGTAGGTTCTACAGATGACCGTCGTTTCTACCACGGACTGAGCATTATTCAGGGACGTGATTCTATTGGTCGTTACGATGGCATTGCTATAGGCGCTGGTGACCGAACCCACCCGCAGTCTGCTCCATCAACGATTGATAACCAGTTTTTCTTTATTAAAGATCGGTTGATTTATGCAGATGATGATTTAACGGCCAGTACAGGGGTTGATGGGCGTACTCCTTGGGTTATTGGTGATTTAAAGGACGTGACGAACAGTTGTATTAACGATAGTAATAGTGATACCGATACGAACAATCAGTGTACTGCAGCAGATCTTGCCAATGGTTGGAAACTGACTTTAGGTGAAACAGGTGAGAAAAATCTGTCTATCCCTCTAATCTCCGGTGGCAATATCAACTTCACAACTTACCTTCCTGAGGGTGGTGAAGCAGAGGGTGATTGTGCGCCAAATATTGGCATCAGCCGACTTTATCAGGTAGCTGTCCGGGATGGTTCTCCCGACATTCACCTTCATTCTCATCTGCAGGGTGATATATTGCAGGCATCAGATCGATATTTGGACTTGGCCTCAGGTCTTGATGGTGGGGTTACCGCTATTTCACCCAGTACTGGATTGGCTGGTGGCTCCCAGACTAAATTGGGTGATCAGCGTCCCAACACCTTCTTCTGGCGTGAAATTAATGTTGATGTGTTGGATAAGCCATGATGTGGGGAGCGATGAAAATGATGCCAAAAAGTAGGGGGTTTACATTAATCGAATTAATGATTGTTGTTGCCATTGTCGCCATTCTTGTTGGGATCGCCATGCCCAACTATCGGGAGTATGTTCTTCGATCTAATCGGGCTGTTGCTAAAGGTGCACTTCTTGAGGTGGCATCAAGGCAAGAGCAATATTTTCTAAACAATAGGTCTTATACTCACCTTTTAGCGGACTTGGGTTACCCCGTAAGTTACTACATAGATAGTGAGGGGCAGCCTGAGGCGGCAGCGGG
>JBALVP010000103.1:0-5781 GCA_036961395.1 Porticoccus sp. | reverse complement strand
TTTGATCGCAAAGTATTCGATCAATTTGTAGCGGGTTTGTATCGAGGGGCAACGCTTGAAATGTTGGCGAGCGGTAATTTGGTTCAGGCTGAGGTTGAAAAACTGAGTGTATCAATAGCGGGTCAGCTGGTTGGAAAAAACCATGAGGCCTGGGTGGAGCGTGGGGTTGTCCGTATTCCTCCCGGTGAAAAAATACACATACCTCTATCAATTGATCACAAGGATGCGGCGATCCTCAGATATTATCAGGGGCGTAATGATAGCCTCGATGAAACAGCAAAAATTATGTTGTTGAGACAATTGATTAAATCAGAATTTTTTCACCAATTACGAACTGAGCAGCAGCTTGGTTATGTGGTGGCGGTAATAGATCAAGGGGTCAATAGGGTGCCTGGTGTTGGTTTGCTGGTGCAGTCGCCCACGGCACCAGTTTCTCAGTTAGAAGAGGCTGTTGAGCAATTTCTTGTAGAGTTTGACGGGCAGCTTCAAGAGATGCCTGATGCCGAGTTTGAAAGTCACCGCCAAGCAGTGTTAACCAGCCTGAGAGAGTTGCCAAAAAGCCTGTCTGAGCAGTCATCGCGGTTTTGGGGCAGTATCGATCTGCGTGATTATGGTTTTAATCACAGGGAGCGATTAATCAAGGCTGTCGCGTCACTCACTCGCGAAAATATGACCCAAATCTACAGTGCTTTGTTCATGGAGTCGGGGTACTCGCTACAGGTGGATGGCACCCGGGGCGGTGCTATTGATGAGGCCAAGTTGCGTGAGGGTCGTGAGCTTTATCATCTTCCATCTAAAAATATGTAGTAAAACTATATTTTGTGTTCTTTGGTGGCGCAAGAATAAACTCACTAAATACAGCGTGATATAGATTTTTTGTGAGGATTTACTAAAAATACCTTTAATGAGCCCCTTGTCGTTAGTGGTTGATCTGGATTTATATGTAGTTATACTACATATGTGGTTTGTGAGAGGTCTCAGGTCTGCCATCTTTACGCTTTTGATGACCTATACTTCTTCAAGGCCTTCTTGCAGATGGTTAATGTATTAAAAGGTATCGCTCATGCATAAAGATATAGATCCTGTCGAAACTCAGGAATGGCTGGAGTCGCTGGATTCAGTTTTAAAGCATCAAGGGGAAGAGCGAACCGCATTTCTGCTAAAGCAGCTACTTGATCGGGCCACATTTACTGGGGTTCGTATGCCTCAGTCTATTACCACGCCATACCGTAATACTATTCCTACTACCCGCGAAAAACGTATGCCCGGTGACTTGTTTATGGAGCGGAGTATTCGCTCAATGATTCGCTGGAATGCATTAGCTATGGTTATGCGGGCTAACAAAGACCCAGAGGAGGGTATTGGCGGTCATATTGCTTCGTTTGCTTCATCTGCCACACTCTACGATATTGGTTTTAACTATTTTTTTCGTGGTGATGAGGGTGAAAGCCGAGGTGACTTAATTTATTTTCAAGGCCATAGTGCACCGGGTATTTATGCTCGCTCTTACCTTGAACGCCGTTTTGATGAAGAGGATCTAGATAATTACCGCCGGGAGGTGGGAGGCAAGGGGCTGTCCTCTTATCCGCACCCTTGGCTGATGCCAGACTATTGGCAGTTCCCTACAGTCTCCATGGGGTTGGGGCCTTTACAGGCTATTTATCAAGCCCATGTTATGCGTTACCTGTCTGCTCGTGAGTTGGTGCCCCGTGGTGATCGTAAGGTCTGGGCATTCCTTGGTGATGGGGAGTGTGATGAGCCAGAAACTTTGGGTGCTATTTCTTTAGCAGGCCGTGAAAATCTTGAAAACTTGGTCTTTGTTGTTAACTGTAACCTACAGCGTCTCGACGGTCCCGTACGTGGAAATGGCAAAATTATTCAGGAGCTTGAGGGCGTATTCCGTGGTGCCGGTTGGAATGTTATTAAAGTTGTTTGGGGTCGTTTGTGGGACCCTCTTCTAGCCAAAGACAAGACCGGCGTGCTGCAAGAGCGTATGGATGAGGCTTGTGACGGCGATTATCAAAATTACAAACATAATGGCGGGGCTTACACGCGCGACCACTTTTTTGGTGCTTCCCCTGAACTAAAAGAATTAGTGGAAGACCTGAGTGATAAGGACATCATGTACCTGAACCGTGGAGGTCATGATCCTTATAAAGTTTATGCAGCCTACGCTGAGGCGATGGCCCACAAGGGACAGCCCACTGTTATTTTGGCGAAGACAGTCAAGGGCTATGGTATGGGGGTAGGCTCTGGCGAAGCGGCCAATGATACTCATTCCATTAAAAAGTTGGATTTAGAAAGTCTTAAGCACTTCAGAGATCGTTTTGGTATACCCATAGCCGATGATGAATTGGCTGAAGTGCCTTATTACCGTCCTCCGGAAGACAGCCCGGAAATGGTTTATATGAACAAACGCAGGGCATCCTTGGGTGGACCTGTACCTACACGCCGGGCAGATTTTGATCTATTGGACATTATGCCACTGTCAGATTTCGGCAAACTGCTGGAGGGCAGCGGGGAAAGAAAAATTTCCACAACGATGGCGTTTGTTCGCCAGCTTGGCATGCTGTTGAAGGACAAAAATATTGGCAAGCTGGTGGTGCCTATTGTACCGGATGAGGCTCGTACCTTTGGTATGGAGGGGATGTTCCGCCAGTTAGGAATTTATTCCTCAGCAGGGCAAAAATACGTGCCCCAAGATCATGATCAAATCATGTATTACAAAGAGGATAAGAAAGGGCAGATTCTCGAAGAGGGTATCAGCGAAGCCGGTGCTATGTCGGCCTGGATGGCTCTTGCTACCTCCTATAGCACCAATCATTTCCCAATGATTCCGGTGTATATTTATTACTCCATGTTTGGTTTTCAGCGAATTGGTGATTTAGCCTGGGCTGCTGGTGATATGCAGGCAAGAGGCTTTCTCATTGGAGCAACTGCCGGTCGCACAACCCTTAATGGTGAGGGATTGCAGCATCAGGATGGCCACAGCCATTTATTAGCTAATACCATTCCAAACTGTCGAACCTATGACCCAGCGTATGCCTATGAAGTGGTGACCATTGTTCAGGATGGTTTGAGGGTGATGTTTGAGGAGCAGGAAAACTGCTTCTATTATATAACCACGATGAATGAAAATTATCATCAGCCCTCCATGCCAGAAGGCACAGAAGAAGGGATTATCAAAGGCATGTATCTCTTTGATGAAGGAGATACAGCTGAATTGAAAGTTCAGTTGATGGGTGCAGGTAGTATTCTCAATGAAGTGCGTGAAGCAGCTGTGATTCTAAAAGAAAAATACAATGTGTCCTCTGATATCTGGAGTCTCACCAGTGTTAATCAGCTGGCACGTGATGGTCAGGCCGTAGAGCGATGGAATACATTGCACCCCGAGCAGGAGGCCAAAGTACCCTACATTACTGAGCAGCTGGCAGGGCGTCAGGGCCCAGTGGTGGTGGCCACCGATTACGTAAAAACCTATACGGAGCAGTTGCGAGCTTACATCCCTTCCAGTTATCGCGTGCTAGGGACAGATGGTTTTGGTCGTAGTGATAGTCGTGAGCAGCTGCGTCACTTTTTCGAAGTGAATCGCTATTTTGTAACCGTTGCGGCCCTGAAGTCTTTGGCTGATGAAGGAAAGATTGAAAAATCTGTGGTGTCTGAAGCCATTGCTGATTTTGGATTGGACCCCGATAAAACTAACCCCCTTTATTGCTAACCATTAAGTGATTAAACATGAGAATAAATAGTGACCACTGACATTATCCATGTACCCGATCTAGGCGGAGCCGAGACGGTAGAGGTGATTGAACTCTGTGTCGCACCCGGTGATACCGTGGAGCTGGAGCAGTCATTGATTGTGCTTGAATCAGATAAAGCCACCATGGACGTTCCCAGCCCAAAAGCTGGCATCGTAAAAGCCCTTATTGTGAAGGAGGGTGATACGGTCATTGAGGGTTCAGCCATTGTTGAGTTGGAGGCGGAATTTGAGCCAGTTGTTGAGGCTGCACCTGTATTTGCTTCTGAGCCAGAGGTATCACCGGACGCTACTGAATCTGAGGGAGGTATAACCTCCAAGGCTGAAGTGGTGTCAGAGCCTGTTGAGCCCGTAATGAGTGAGCAGATAGTTATCGTTCCCGACATCGGTACATCTGACCCTGTGGAGGTGATTGAAATTACGGTGTCCGTTGGTGACATGCTCTCTGAAGATGACAGCCTTGTTGTGGTAGAGGGTGACAAAGCAACAATGGATATTCCCGCCCCCTTTGCTGGTGAGGTGCTTGAAATACTGGTTGAAGAAGGGGGCAAGGTCACTACGGGTGACAATCTTGCTCGTATGATGGCGGTGGCTGCGCCTGCACAGGACAGCGTTCAGGCAGAAGAGATAGTAGAACCCTCTGTCATAACAATAGAGGCTGTAACCAGCCCGGGAGTGCAATCTGACTCTGAAGCATTACCAGTAATTTCGGAAGCACAAGAGCTAGGCAGCCCCGGCGTTGAGCTTTCAGTAAGTGCCGATATCTATGCCGGTCCAGCATCTCGTACATTGGCGAGGGAGCTGGGTGTAGACCTTCGCAAGGTGGCTGGTTCTGGACCCCGCGGTCGTATTCTCAAGGAGGATTTACAGGGCTATGTAAAAAATGCGGTGGCTGCTGCTGAGTCTGGTCAGGGTGTGGGTAATGGCATGGCCTCAGGGATTCCCGCTGTGCCCGATGTGGATTTTAAAAAGTTTGGTGAGATCGAGATAATCCCACTGAAAAAAATTCATAAGCTCACCGCAGTTAACATGCAGCGCAGTTGGCTAAATGTGCCCCATGTTACCCAGTTTGACGAAGCGGACATCACAGACCTTGAAGATTTTAGAGCATCATTAAAACCTGAGGCAGAGAAGCGAGGCACTCGCCTTACGCCACTTCCGTTCCTGTTAAAAGCTTGCGCCCATGCGTTACTTGCAAACGCCGAATTCAATCGTTCTATCACCAGTGATGGCGAAAACTTTGTACAAAAGAAATATATTCACATTGGTGTGGCAGTGGATACGCCTAAAGGTTTGGTTGTACCTGTCATTCGTGATGTCGATACAAAGGGGTTGTGGCAATTAGCTGTGGAGGTCAATGATATGGCGTCCAAAGCCCGGGATGGGAAATTGTCACCTGCCGAGATGCAGGGTGGTTGTTTCACTATCTCCAGTTTGGGTGCCATAGGTGGCAACGGTTTTACGCCTATCGTCAACACACCTGAGGTGGGTATTCTTGGGGTGTCCAAGTCCCAAATTAAACCAGTCTGGAATGGTTCTGAGTTCATTCCCAGAATGATGTTGCCGTTGAGTGTCTCCTATGATCACCGGGTCGTTAATGGGGCTGATTGCGGCCGTTTCTTCACTTATCTGGTCAAAGAGCTTGGGGATACAAGGCGATTGGCGCTGTAACTCAAAGTCGGCTGCAAAAATATCATGAAGACAGAACCCTAGAAAATTAAGGGTTTTTCGTAGAAATTACTGCATTTATTGAGGATTTTGGGGGAGTTTTGTTGTCTGAGTCTGCGTTCTAAATCTTAGGTATGGTACAAATTGGTATTTATTGTGTCTAATTGACTATAACCGTGAGTTTTCGGTGTACGTAAGGACGGGGCTTTCAGCGGAGTATTGCTATGACACATTTAAGACCTTTTCGAGTGATTTTATCTGGCATGATGGCCATTTTAATAATGCTTTTCTCGGCGATCTCGGTGTTTGCTGCAGAAGAAGTCGATGAGGTTGACGTCAGAGCTGTTCGACTGGTT
>JBALVP010000102.1:0-5807 GCA_036961395.1 Porticoccus sp. | reverse complement strand
GTCTTTCATTAGAAGCACTTTACTACGGCTTGAGAGGTGGGATGCCTTAGCTTATAATCTGTCGACTTAGAGCAATGCTTAGCAAAATATCGACGTAACTATTTGATCTGATTGAGTAGAATTAGAAACCACGAATTCTACTGATTAGCCCTATTAATTAGTGGGTAGTGTTGATTGTACGGCAATATTGCCAAGATCATGCCTTAATAGCCTATGATCAACTTTCCAGAAAAACTCAGCCTCGCGCAAACACCTACACCGTTACAGCCCCTTGATCGACTCTCAAACGAACTTGGCGGACCACGTATCTGGGTTAAACGCGATGATATGACCGGTTGTGCCATCAGTGGCAATAAAGTTAGAAAGCTTGAGTTTATTCTGGCGAAAGCCTTGGCTGAAGGTGCCGATACGCTGATTACCTGTGGCGGTATTCAGTCCAATCATTGCCGAGCAACGGCAATACTCGGGGCTCAACTTGGCCTAAAAGTTCACCTTATCCTACGAGGTGCTGCACCTAAAGAACTAGATGGCAATCTGCTACTGGATCACCTGATGGCAGCAGAAGTCAGTTATTACCCTGTGTCTGAATATCAACATTTGGACAAGCTGTTTGATCAATGGCACCAACACTACCGTCATCAGGGCCGTCATCCTTTCTCTATTCCTACTGGTGCCAGTAATGGCACAGGCGCATGGGGTTATATCAACTGTGCTCGTGAACTTGCTGATGACTTTATCCACCACCAAATTTCCCCCTCAGCCATTGTTATTGCCACCGGCTCAGGTGGTACACAGGCAGGGTTAACCCTTGGGTCTCATCTTTTTCAGCTCAATACACCGGTATTGGGTATAGCTGTCTGCGATGACAAAGATTATTTTCTTCGAAAAGTACGACAGGATATGCGGGACTGGCAGGATCGCTATGAGCAAGGTTCTACACAACAGATCGATATTGAGCAACTGAATGTTCATGTGAACGACCGACATATTGGGCCGGGCTATGCCAAAGCAACCCCTGAAGTTTTTTCCACGATTCGTCACCTCGCAGCACTTGAAGGGATCATTTTAGATCCTGTCTACAGCGGTAAAGCCTTTCACGGTTTATTACAGGAAATAAGGGCAGGGCAGTTCCACGATGCCAGCGATATTGTATTTATTCATACTGGAGGCCTATTCGGTCTATTTGCCCAGCGTAGTCAGTTAGGGCTCTCCTAAAAACGACTCTGCCTACAATAAGGACACCACCATGGCACTACAGGAAACGATTGGAACGATTAATAGCCTAGTGTGGGGGCCAGCGATGCTGGCACTTATTCTTGGTACGGGGCTGTACCTGAGTATTGGTCTTCGTGGTATTCCCATCCGCAAAGTGGGGTATGGTTTCCGACAACTCTTTAAGGGCCAGAAAGGTTCAGGTGAAGGTGACATCAGTCCCTTTAATGCCCTTATGACCTCCCTGTCTGCCACCGTTGGCACGGGCAATATCGTGGGCGTTGCTACCGCTGTAGGTATTGGTGGCCCCGGTGCTCTGTTCTGGATGTGGTGTACCGCTTTGGTTGGTATGGCAACCAAATATGGTGAGGCCGTACTCGCTGTGGAGTATAGAGAGACCGACGAACTTGGCAAAAAAGTAGGTGGTCCCATGTATTACATACGCAACGGCCTGGGATCAAAATGGGCATGGCTAGGTTTTTTGTTTGCCCTGTTTGGTGCTCTTGCCGGGTTTGGTATTGGTAATACCGTTCAAGCCAACTCTGTGGCGGATGCACTCAATAGTAGTTTTGCCATACCTGAGCAGGTCAGCGGCTTGTTAATGATGGTACTTGTCGGTTTGGTGTTACTGGGCGGCATTCAGCGTATAGCCAATGTCGCGGGTAAATTAGTCCCTTTGATGACCGTCTGTTACTTATTGGCTACCCTGATCATTCTGTTGCTAAACCTAGGCGCCATTCCAGCCGCCATTATTCTCGTTATTAAGAGCGCCTTCTCACCCGTAGCCGCAGGGGGCGGTTTTGCCGGTGCCTCTATCATGTTGGCCCTGAGGATGGGTGTGGCGAGAGGGGTCTTCTCCAATGAGGCGGGGCTTGGCAGTGCACCTATCGCCCACGCGGCGGCAGAGACTGATAGCCCGGTCAGACAAGGCACCATCGCCATGTTGGGTACTTTTATTGATACCTTGGTTATCTGCACAATGACAGGGTTAGTACTCATTATTACCGGTGCCTGGAGCAGTGGAGAGCAGGGGGCTTCTCTCACCACTCTCGCATTTAGTACAGTATTACCCTACGGTGATAAGGTGGTCTCTATTTGCCTTTTACTGTTCGCTTTTTCATCATTACTAGGCTGGAGCTATTACGGAGAACGCTGTGCAGAATACCTTTTAGGTGTCAAAGTCATCGTTCCATTCCGCATATTATGGGTGCTGGCTATCTACGTAGGAGCCACCAGAGAACTGAGTGAGGTGTGGGGTGTCGCCGATATTCTCAATGGACTGATGGCTATTCCAAACCTGATTGGCTTATTGTTGTTAAGCCCCATTATTTTTAAACTGACAAAAGAATATTTTGAAGTACATTCCGGTATCGATGAACGTACATATCCAAAATAGATGTGAGGTTATTGGTCACATCATCGTTTAGGCTAAGTTGTTGAGGGAGAGCTGAGTGCCAAAGAATTTCGGTGACAAACTGGTTATCGCTATTTCATCTCGGGCTTTATTTAACTTGGATGAAAGCCACCAAGTCTTTGAAGAGAAAGGCCTTGATTCCTATTCTCAATACCAGGTCGAACATGAAGATGAGGTGCTCTCTCCTGGAGAGGCATTTCCTCTGGTAAAAAAGCTACTGAGGATTAACGAAAAATTAGGGGGAGAACCCCGAGTTGAGGTAATTCTACTGTCACGTAATTCTGCTGATACAGGACTTAGGGTTTTTAACTCCATTGAGCATCACAATCTCAATGTTAGCCGCGCCGCATTTTGTGGCGGCGAAAGCCCTTATCGTTATGTCGCAGCATTTGGTTGTCACCTGTTTTTGTCCACCAATGCTGAAGACGTCCGCAATGCACTGGATAACGGTGTTGCCGCAGCCACGTTGTTATCGTCAGGCGCAAGGGGTAGTGATGACGATGAGCTTCGTTTCGCCTTTGACGGTGATGCGGTACTGTTCTCTGATGAATCCGAACGCATCTATAAACAAAGAGGTCTTGAAGCCTTTACAGAGAATGAAATAGCAACCGCTAAACAGCCTATGAGTGGCGGGCCATTCAAGCATTTTCTACAAGCACTACATAGTTTGCAGGCTGAATTTCCACCTAAAACCTGCCCCATTAGAACGGCACTAGTCACAGCGCGATCAGCTCCTGCCCATGAACGAGTGGTTCGAACACTTCGAACCTGGAATATTCGTATTGACGAGTCTTTATTTCTTGGTGGGCTTGATAAAGGTGAGTTTCTAAAATCCTATGGTGCCGATGTTTTTTTTGATGATCAGCAAAGTCACTGCGAGTCAGCTAAATCCCATGTGGCGACAGGTCATGTACCACATGGGGTCGCCAATGAGAGCGATTAAATAGTTTATACGTTGGTAGCAGTCGCTTATTTGTAACAATGGCGGTGATGAATCACCCCTAAAACACCGTGAATTTCAATCCCATCCCCAGTAACAGAAATGCCAAAATAGTTTGTAGCACATGGCTGGGTAGACGTGTTGCCAGTTTTGTTCCTAGCTGAATTGCGGGCAGGGATCCGACGAGCAAACTTGCCAGTAACACAAAGTCTACGTTTCCCAGAAAAAACAGATGACTGAGGCCTGCAATCAGGGTTAGTGGTACTGCGTGGGCTATATCAGTGCCGACAACATGTAGTGCAGGCAACCTTGGATAAAGAGTCATCAATAGGGCCGCACAAAAGGCGCCAGCCCCCACGGAAGATAGTGTTACAAAGATACCGAGAAAAATGCCCACCACAAAAGTGACGCGTGTTGCATGGAGTTGAAAAAAAGCACCTACAGAACCATGCGGCCTATCCGATGTATCACGAAGAAAGCGTTTAAACAGAATGACAACCGCAGTGATGATCAGCATGACACCCAAGCTGGTGGTCAGTATTCCTTGATATTCATCAGCGTGGGTAAAAACTTGATTCAGCAGTATGGCCGTAATAATGGAGGAGGGGATACTTCCGGCAGCCAAAAAACCTACCAGCCGCCACTGAACACTACTTTGGCGGGCATGGGCCACTACACCACTGGCTTTGGTGATGGAGGCATAGAGAAGATCCGTACCGATAGCGACGTTGTAGGGTATTCCAAAAATAATTAACAGGGGTGTCATTAGTGAACCGCCACCAACACCCGTCAATCCAATCACCAGACCGACAAGGGCACCCGACATAACGTACAACAGAAAGTCCAGCAAGTTATTGTTTTTCCGGCCACAAATCAAAGGCTGGCAACTCTAGCAATTTATATCTATTCTTCAAAGTAATAGTTTTTTATATTTTTAGATCATCAGAGTCTAGATAGGTGGGGTAATGAAACTACAACAACTTCGTTATATTTGGGAAGTGGCACATCATGAGCTCAATGTCTCTGCTACAGCCCTGAGCTTGTATACCTCACAACCAGGAATCAGTAAGCAGATAAGGCTTCTGGAGGATGAACTTGGTGTAGAAATTTTCTCTCGTAGTGGTAAGCACCTCACTCGGGTGACTACTGCAGGTGAAGAAATCCTTACCGTCGCTGGTAACATCCTTAGACAAGTAGAGGATATCAAGCAGCTTGCCCAGGAATATAACAACCCAAGCAAGGGCAGCCTGACAATTGCGACGACACATACTCAGGCCCGCTACGCATTGCCTGGTATTATAGAGTCGTTTATTAATAAATACCCCGATGTCTCACTACATATGCACCAGGGTACACCGGTTCAGATTTCCGAACAGGCCGCTGACGGCTCTGTGGATTTCGCCATTGCTACTGAAGCCCTAGAATTGTTTCATGATCTGCTGATGATGCCATGCTATCGCTGGAATCGCTGTATTCTTGTTCCTAAAAATCATCCCTTGGCACAGGTGTCATCCTTAACGCTAGAGGATGTTGCTAACTACCCCTTGGTCACTTATGTCTTTGGGTTTACTGGCCGCTCTAAACTCGATGAGGCTTTTAATGATCGAGGGTTAATCCCTAAGGTGGTATTCACTGCTACAGATGCTGATGTGATCAAAACCTATGTGAGACTAGGCTTAGGCATTGGTATCGTGGCACATATGGCCTACGATGCGGAGAAAGACAGCGACCTTGTCGCCCTTGAAGCAAAACACCTGTTTAAATCTAGTGTTACCAGTATTGGTTTTCGCCGAGGGACTTACCTTCGTAGCTATATGTATGACTTTATTGAGCGCTTTGCACCACATCTCACGCGGGATCGAGTAGATGAAGCCTGCTCTATCCATGCCAGGGATGATCTGGAAAAATTCTTTAGCTCAATCACCTTACCCGAATATTAGAATAACCCAAGGTGGGTACCGAGGAAGCCGGTATTAAATGAAAGGGTTCTTCGTTCTGAGTTCTGGATACAAAGGCAGGAGAAACACTTGGGTGATAAACTCTGAGGTTAAAGGAAATCCAAATCCGGGTTGTCATTAAGGATTTCTTTTAGCTCATCTTCCTCACGAGTCTTTTGATTCAGTACTTCTTTAACAAACTTGAAATAGACCGTATGAATCTCAGGTGCTTCACCCTCCCGCTCAACCAGAAAGAACGGTGCTCTATCCACATTAAAGAGCGAAGCAATCTCCATGCCTGGCG
>JBALVP010000101.1:0-5958 GCA_036961395.1 Porticoccus sp. | reverse complement strand
GGTTAAATCTACATTCAATCTATCACTTGAGAACTCATTGCCAGCTGCCAATGCCTGTGCTGCTCCAGCATAATCGCCCGCATCTTCTCTAACCTGCGCTCCAGCCCTTAATCTAAATTTTTTATAGGCCAGCTCCATACGTGCATCTATATTTTCTCTCTTCATATTCACCGAACCGGGAGCCAATGATGCGCTTGTTCCAAGAAGAGAATCGAAGTTTGACTGCTGGTCCGATCTTATTTTTTCATCAAAACCATCTGTTTCATGACTTTCTACAACACCATAGTACTTGAGCTCACCTACTGACCCACCGCCACGCAACCAATAATCCTTTGTATTATGTGTCCCATACCTCACCCCAGTTTTTAACTCAGAGACTCCATCAGCCTCATGAGTGACAACATTAATCACCCCAGCAAATGCATCTGCACCATATAGTGCGGAACCTGGACCTCTTATCACTTCTATTCTTGAAATTGCCTGAACCGGCATCCCACCCCAAACCAAGTTTCTATCACCTTGGAATAAATTTGTTATGGGTATGCCATTAATCAACATCAAAACCTGTGGGTTATACCCTGCATAGATACCACGAAATGTATAAATCGGGTTATAACCAGCAGCATCTCTTGAAACATGCAACCCGGGGATTGTTTCGAGGACTTCATCAATGTCAGTAGCCCCCATTTGTTCAATTTGTTTTTCAGTAACAACAGAGGCTACTGCGGGGGCTTTATGGATAGGCTGCTCAGAACCCGTCGCAATACTAATAAACTCTTCACCACCATACAGAGACATCAATTCCATCTCTGAGGCATCACTCGCTTCATCAGCCAAAGAGGCCAAGGGTGACAACAGTAAAACGGCTACAGATAAACGTAGAGTTAGCTTCATTTTTTATTTACCCCAAACTCTTGGTTCCGCTGTCCCTTCGGAATTTATACGAGAAACACGAAGTGGAAAAAAGGCACCTTCAGGCTTTTTTAACGCATCGATATAGCAAGGAAAAACACCGGCAGTGAATGTTAATGTTGCAATATGATAAAGCTCTTTTGGTTTAATACCTTCATCCGCCAATAAGCCCGCAACAACGCCAGATGCATTAATACGGTATTTATATCTGGAAGTACTTAAGTACTTGTCTACCTCAAATGCCAGGTTAGTATAATGGCCATCACCCGCATCCATTGATTTGGCAAAATCCATTAAGGGGGCCACTCTTTCGTCTTGATCAACTACTGGCCTTCCGTAACCATAAATCCCCCTATACTTCTTTACCTCAGACTTCACAACGTCTTCGAGAAGAGCTCCTTTTTCGATCTTTTCTGAAGTCCGGTACAAAAAATCCATAACTCCCTGGATAGGTTTTAATCCATATATAGTGGCCTCTGAAACAGCCAGAGCACCTGCAGAACCAAGCACCCCTGTAGCCCTTGTCGTCGCGGCCAACGCAGCAATACGGTTATTCCATAGCCGAGGATCAGGAAAACTGGTGCATATCACCCACATGCCTTCGACTAAGCGCGCGACGCGAGGGGAGTGCCTACCCGTAATACCAAACAACAAATACTCAAGCCAACGGTATTCATTCAATTCCGTCAGAACATTTTTTCCTCTGAGAATAACCTTTTCACCGGGGAACCAACCACCCATAGATGTTTCCCAGTTGTCCTCATATTTTTCGTTAACTTCTTGCCTACTCAAAATCACTCCTCGCTCTCAGTTGAGCGATACTCCTGCAATTTCAAACCATCACCAAAAAATGGATACCTTCGCCAACCAAGGCCCTCCTGCTCAAGTGCATGTACTGCCGCACCAGGCAATCTTAGGAGCATGAACAACATTTCTGATTGATCAGGCGTCAACTCCAAGTCATGCATTACCGCAGCCGCCACACCTGACATCGCCAAAGGTGCACCGGCATAGCCCTCAAGAATTTCTCTGTTCTGATGTAGCCAGTTTAGTTTTTCACTACAACCGACATCTGCTAGGTAGGACAAGGACTGCCTTACTGGCGTTGCGCAATCAGTGCTATTGGGATCAAACCCAGGAGCATGCTCCATAGGGACCCAGACATCGACACGCTCCTCAACGGGAGGGGTTTTTATCATCTCTTCCCATGTCGACAGCTGCATTCCGCACTGCTCCCAATAATGGACAGCATTGTAAACTTCACGCCCCCCACCTAAATTACCTGCACCAACAGCCACTGCCGCCATCAAAGCTGAAGCACGGGTTGACCCCCCGACTCCTGCATTCATGGCAGCACGAACACTGTGATCACGGGGCCCTGGGTTAGCCAAGGCTATCGCTAAACCTTCAAGCAATTTTTTTTGTTGCTCTGTTGGTGGTTCGAGCTTGAATAACAGGTATAGATATTCGATATAGCTCGCCTTCCCCAATAGGTCTCCATAGACATCAAAACCCGAGCAGTAGCAAGCTGCAGCCACAAAGGGATTACCCTCCTCTGCGACCTCATTCCAAATCTTTGTGGTTATTTGTTCTTTCTTCTTGGGTTCAGTCATAAGTCTGAGCTAATCGCTGTGTGCGAACCCCAATTGGAGGAATCTCATCTGGGTCGATGCGCACATCAAGAAGTGTTGGGCCCTTACGGTTACAGATTTCGCTCACATCGAGGGCCAGTAAGTCTTCAGGTGAATGAATAACATAGCCTTCTGCACCCATTGCCTGGGCAAAAGAGGCAAAATTTGTTTTAGGTATCTCTGTACCAATTTCCTCGGCACCCGTCATACGCTGTCCATGTTTTACCATGCCGTAGCCATTGTCGTTCAGAACCACAAAAACAACCGGTAGCTCTTCTTGAATGGCCACGGTTATTTCCTGACCATTCATCAACATACTGCCGTCACCAGTGATGCATACCACCGGACAACCTTTCTGTGCCAAGGCAGTACCTACGGCACTACCAATTGCCCAGCCCATGGAGGCAAAGTCCAAGGCTGCACGGAACAAGCCACCCCGCGCATTACGCTTGCCCGCCATACGTCGATCGTAAGGATGAAGGTAATGAGTCGCCCAAGCGAAGCTGGCACCCGTATCGGCAAGGTAACGTGTATTTGGAGGGAATATTTTTGGTAATTCACGCATTAAACGCTGAGGCTTAATTGGCGTAGCATCTGAACAATAACCTTCGGGATCATCAAAAGTAAAATGACGTTTTAGCTCTGTATCTGGTGAGCCATTTTTTGACGAGGAGCTTTCACCCACAGCATATATATGTGTTCTGGGGTCTTCTTCATAACGCTTCACCAAACGCTCAAAAATTACAGATAAGCGACCACGCACATGCAGCTTGGCCATTGGTGTACGAGTGAAATTTACCTCTGCCGATTCAACATGAACCATACGCTTAGTTAATAGTGTATGGGTATCCCAGCCATCGCTAGCCCATTCACCCAAATTGGCACCGATGGCAACAACCAAGTCAACAGAAGGATCAATCAACACATCTCGAGCACTTTGGTGCCCGGCAAAACCGACAACACCACGAAAATTTGGGTGATATGGACTAACCAGCCCCTTACCATGCGGTGTCACCAGGATTTTCCCATCAATATCGACGGCTAAACTAAGAATACTCCCGACGGCCTCACTCGCCTCATCACCAATGAGAAAAACAGGGTTTTTAGCGGCTACTAACTCTTCATAAAGCTTATCAACGGCCACATCGTCAACTAACGAAGGCTTATCGAGCAAGCTGCTAAGATTGAAGCTAGGCTCTCCTCCACCAAGTCCCTTGGCACGCATAACATCTAGTGGAACACTAAGGTGCACAGGGCCCGCTGGTGACTGAAATGCCGTCATAATGGCGGAAGCTAACTTGCTCTCAAACTGGGCTTCATGAGAAATAAGCGTGTTATAGCGGGTGCAGTGTTCGAAAAGGCCAACTGTATTGATACCGGTGCAAGAGGATTCCTGAAAAGCCCCACGACCGAAAGTAGAAAGAGCGGTCTGAGCCGTGATCACCAACATAGGGATATTATTTTCGTAGGCAGACGCAACGCCAGTAATAAGGTTAGTCGCTCCCGGACCTGTCGTGGCACAACAAACACCCAACTTTCCGGTATTACGGGCATAACCGTCTGCCATAAAGGCAGCACCTGTCTCATGCCGAGCAACCACAGCACGAGGACCGCCCCTGCGCTCACTGCGAGCTAATGCGTTGTATAATGGCTCAATAGCTCCGCCTGGAATACCAAACACATATTCCACACCAAGTTGCTCTAAATAAGAGACTAACAAGTCCCCCAGTTCAGTCGCTTCTTCAGCCTGCTGTTCCAGCTCCTTGCCAGCTCGCATAACACCCATAATTATTTCCCTTATTTTTCAGAAAGTTATGGCGTTTTGTTAAATCTGTTGTACCGGTTTCCGCATTATGACCTTATTTTCACTGTAATTTCAACTTTTTGGTTTTATAACTGTGAAGTAGTACAAAATTATAAAATTAGAATCTAGTGTTACCAGATACTCTCGATTACTGACGCTCATTCCCTTACAATAAGCGGCCTATACCCTCACACAGACAGCTGTACAGCCCGATGGACTCATCAACATCCTCAAAACAGAATTGTGCAAAAAACAACCAAAGTGAAAACTTACTGTTAAACCTTGCATTCAACATTATTATTCCCACCCTTATTCTGACCAAGCTCAGCGGTGATGAGTACTTAGGAACCCGTGTAGCTATTGTGGTTGCCCTGTCATTCCCAGTGGTCTACGGGCTTAAAGATTTTGTGATGCTAAGGCGGTTTAATTTTTTCTCAGCCTTAGGCGTCATCAGCATCCTACTCACTGGTGGAATCAGCCTTATGGAGCTAGATCCCGCCTACATAGCCATAAAGGAAGCGATGATTCCGGCAATATTTGGGCTGGCCACCATTGTTTCGCTGAAAACCCCATACCCACTGGTAAAAACTTTTTTATATAACGATAAAATTTTGCAAACGGATCGTATTGCTCAGGCTCTGGAAGAAAATGGTAATAACAAAAAATTTGAAGCACGCCTAGCTAATGCCTCATGGCTGATCGCGGGGTCATTTTTCCTGTCATCCCTGCTCAATTATATTCTTGCCACAATCCTGATCACCAGCCAGCCAGGAACTGTTGAGTTCAATGAGCAGTTAGGCAAAATGACAGCGCTAAGTTTTCCTGTCATTGCCATACCAGCAATGTTGGTACTCATGGGGGCGCTATTTTATTTGTTCCGAGGAATAACCAAGCTAACTGGCCTCAAGCTGGAAGAGGTTATTCACCATCACGATAAACACGAGGACTAAGCTGATGTGGTATTCCGTGAGCAGCCAGGATGTAGAAAACAGTCTGGAAAATCGATTATCAGCCCGCCCGGCACATCTGGCACGGCTCGAAGCATTAAAAAATCAAGGGCGGCTACTACTCGCTGGCCCGCACCCTGCCATCGATACAGAAAATCCTGGGGATGCAGGTTTTACTGGAAGCCTGGTAATTGCAGAATTTGATTCGCTGGAAGGTGCCCAGGCATGGGCAGAAGAAGACCCGTATATTGAAGCAGGGGTCTACGCAAAAGTGACTGTTAAACCCTTTAAAAAGGTGCTTCCATAGCATTCTGTACTGTTTCTTTTCTAACAGACATCAGAAAGACAGTGAACAATAAGTATTAACGAGAGAACTGCCCGTAAAATGAGAACGTTATTGAAAATATTGTTGGTGACCGCATTCACCTTGGTTAGCACCACAATCTTAGCAAAAACAGTCTATGTTTCTGACGAATACCGCGTGCCATTACGCAAAACTCCCTGCCCCCGATGCTCAATTCTTCACCGGGGCATAAAAAGCGGCACAGCCCTTAATCTCGTTGAAACTAACGAAGAAGGCTGGAGTCATGTCACCACTCAAGGAGGGCTTGATGGCTGGATGCCATCCCATTACCTGCTAAATATACCAACGGCTCGTGACCGC
>JBALVP010000100.1:0-5997 GCA_036961395.1 Porticoccus sp. | reverse complement strand
ATTTGTTACCTTATATCTCACAGGTAGCCGTGGGAAAATTGAAAAGTCTGTCAGTGTTTGGTGATAATTACCCCACTCGGGATGGCACTGGTGTTCGAGACTACATCCACGTGATGGATCTTGCCGAAGGCCATGTGAAAGCACTTGGTAAGTTAATAGCACCTCCTTTTATAGCGGATTGCTATATCTGGAACCTCGGGACAGGTAACGGGTACTCAGTACTTGAAATGGTTAAAGCTTTCGAGATGGCTTCGGGTAGAGCCGTGCCTTATCAAATCACTGACTGCCGGCCGGGAGATGTTGCGGAATGTTGGGCTGATTCGTCCAAAGCTGAGGAGGAGTTGGGCTGGAAAGCATCGCGTGGATTGTCCGATATGATGGAAGATACCTGGCGCTGGCAATACCAGAATCCAGATGGCTTTGGTCAATAAAGTCTTTTTAAAAACTGTGTGTCTAGACAAAACTTGCCACTGTTCTGGTTTGGTATGTCTGAACTTTCAGGCTTGAGAGAGCGGCAGCTGAATATGAAATGTTGTACCGACATTTAAGTCTGAGGTGACGGCCAATTCCCCACGATGCTGCTCTGTAATAATAAAGTGGGAGAAAGATAGGCGCTTGCCGGCATCGTAATCCTCATCAGAGACCCTGTCGGTAAAAAAGGGCTCAAAAATAAACTGCTGTTCCTCATAACTGATACCAGTACCATTATGCTGAACCTTTATCCAGAGGGCTTCGTAGCACTCTATCACCTGAATTTTAATGGTTGGATGCTGGTTGTCCTGCCTCTGCTTCTGCCCAAGCGCATGACAGGCATGTCGAAACAGGCTGAGAAATACCTGCTGTAGTTCTGAAACAAAACAGGGTATTTTTGGCAGGTTTTTATCGTAATGTCGCTCAATTGTAATATCCCTAAATCTCAGTCCAGAAGGAACTGAGAGCACATCGTTAGCTAGTGTGAGCGTATGTTCAATAACCTCAGTGATATCAGCGATTCTTTGTTCGCCGCCACGACTGTGAGAAAAATCCAGCAGGTTGTTGATAACAGCGAGTGCTTGTTGTCCCTTATTACTGGCATCAGTGAGCAGGTCTTTCAATGAAGTGCCTGCATCAAGTGGGATCATTTCTAGTTCGTTCAAGCCCTTCTCAAGGTCATGAAGTATGTCCTGTAGCGGGGAGTTGATGTCATGAGCCATTGTAGATGCAAGTTCACCCATAGATGACATTTTGTCTCTTTGAATTAGCATATTGGCAGAGAGAATATGCTGGGTGACATCATCAATCAGTATCACCGCGCCCGTCTCAATTTGATCCTGTAATGGGTAGATGGTAATGTCGAAATGGTACTGCCCTCGCTGACTATGTTTAATGGTAAGTGTTCGGTTTTCCTCTTGTGCCTGAGACAGTTGGTTTGGTGTAACTGTGATAGCGGGGTATGCCTGCCAGAGGTCTTTTCCCAATGCTTGTTCTGAGTCTATGCCTGTAATTTCTTTTGCACGCCTGTTCCACTGAGTTATTTTCCCGCTCGGGTCAAGACCTATAAGCATCAGTGGCATGGAGCTTAGGATCTCGCTGATGTAGGCTTCTGAAGAGCGAAGTCGGGCAGTTGTTTGTCGGTGTTGAGTGATTTCACCCTCAAGAAGTTGATTTGTTCTTGTCAGCAGGTGGTTGGATTCATCCAGAGTTGCAGTCCGTTCCTGAACTCGGTGTTCTAATTCTCTGCGAATAGTTTCTAATTCACGGTTAGATTTGTGTGCTTCTCGGCGGCTGAAAAAAAGTGTGATAGCTGTCATTGAGAGAAGGATGATGAGAATGCCACTGGACCAGTTGGCTACATGTTGCCAATTGGTGCCTTCCTCATCCTTAAAGTGACTGACTATGCCTGCATAGAGAGGGTGGCTCGCTAGCAGGAAAAACATTGTTAACAGGTATTTTTTCATATCACTACGTAACGTATCCGAAGAAAATAGCTAGTTTCATTCACAGGTTATCCATTGGCCTGTTACTGAAAGAATGCACTGAATTGAAGTTATTATACGTCTAAATCGATATAATCAATGGTCAGTTTAGGTGAATACTTTTACGCTTTTATTATCTGGGGTTTTTATTGCACAGATAGCCTGGGTCATGCGATCAGGGTTTGATTCTTTCCCCTGCCTAAAATCCACGATATCCAGAGTGGTGCTGAACACATCCAATAATTCATTTTTCTCCAGCAAGAATGCGGGGTTGCGAGGTCTGCCAAATCTCTCGTTACCCTGTGCAAATGTTTGATAGAGTAATACCCCGCCAGGTTTTAGTGACTGTAATAAATAAGGAAACAAGGGCCGGTATAAATAGTTGCTCACAACAATACCAGAGAAAAAATCTACATCGAAAGGCCAGAGAATATTCTCTTTCTGAGTATCACCTTCTAAATCATATTGCACCAATTTGGCCTTGGGGTGGCTGTTGAGATCGGCTACGCCAGAGATATCCCGATCCAAAAAGGTAACTGGGTAATTTTTCTTGAGAAAATAGCGGCCGTGTCTTCCTCGGCCACAGGCTAGGTCAAGAACTTGTCCTGCCGGCATCAATGGCGAAAATTTGAGAATCCAGGCATCTGGTGTGCCTACTAGTGATAATAGGGGGCTGGGTTGTTGTTTATGGCCATTACGATGTTCTTTCATTCTAGAGTAGGAACAGCATACCAAGGGTGAAAATCAGTCCTGACCAGAGTAGCGCTACTGTGCAGTAGCCCATAATATCTTTGATTCCGAGTCTGGCAATGCCTAATAGTGGAAGCGCCCAGAGAGGCTGTACCATATTGGTCCAGGCATCGCCGAAGGCCACCGCCATGGCGACTTTATTGAGCGGTATCCCCAGCGCTTGGGCTGCAGGAATAACAATAGGTGCTTGGACTGCCCACTGTCCTCCGCCCGACGGCACAAAGAAATTGACCACGCCAGCGCTAAGAAAAGTAAACAGGGTAAAAGTATCGGCAGTAGAAATACTGATAAACCATTCTGACATGGAGACGGCAAGCCCTGATTGAACCATCATACCCATGATGCCGGCGTAGAGTGGAAACTGTAGTACGATGCCAGAGACACCCTTAACGGCTTCATTTAGAGCTGCCAAGTAGCTGGCAGGAGAGCGGTGGAGTAGTAGTCCCACCACCAAAAAAATAAAGTTTACTGTATTTAACCCGACCTTTCCGCCATCAAGGAAATAGTCCACAACGTAGTAGCCACCAAGTAAACCCAGTAACAAGGTGGGTAGACGGTGGTTCTCAATCTTCGCTGCAGGGGTATTGCTCTGGATAGGAATCTCTTCCAGAGAGTCAGCTTGTTCGTGATCGATTTCAACGACATCTTGAGGTTCGGGCATCATCAGCCGGTTAATAATGGGCAGGGTGATAAATATTACTAGGCAGATGACAATGACTTCCCAGCTGAAGATGGTCTCAGCGAGAGGAATGGTGGCACCATTCATCATCGTGCCCAGTACATCACCATCGGATACAGCAACTTTAAGGGGAATAGACCCAGACAAACCGGCATGCCAAATCAGCATTCCCGAGTAGGCAGAGGCCACGAGTAGGGGGTAATGCACTCCTTTGACTTGCCGGGCTATTTCACGGGCCATCAAAGCGCTGGTTATAAGTCCAAAGCCCCAGCTAATCCAGCAGCAAATCAGAGCAATGGCGGTCATCAGGATAATTGCCTGGCCGGGGGTTTTTGCCAGTGAGGCAAGTTTTCGCAATCCCTTTTTGACGGTAGTTGTTTGTGCCAGAACACTGCCTGTTACCAGAGTGATGATGACCTGCATGGAAAACACTAAAAGATTCCAGACACCGTCGCCCCAAAATTTAATCATTTTGGCTGGAGTGTGCCCTTCGCTAAGAACACCACCGAGAAGTACCACAAAGGTTAAAATAATGGCAATAATAAAAGCATCTGGTAACCAGCGTTGCATGATGCCAGTGAAGAAATTGGAGAGGGCTCGGATCATTGACGTTCCCTTTTATTGTTATTTGATAGCCAAGGTTATGTGGCTATGGCATTTTATTCTAGCGGTTTACGGGCCCTTAGAAAACGCTGATATCAAAGGGTGATAAATACCAACTGAGCACTGTCTTATTTTCAGTTTTGGACCTGGTGAAAATACTCTCCAGTATCCAGGTTCATGAGTCTCAGTGGGCCTCCCCAGATACAGCCAGTGTCTAAGGGAAATAAGTTGTCTTTACAGGTCTTGCCTTCCAGTGCGGCCCAGTGGCCAAAAATAATTTTTGTCTCTTGGGGGAGCCGGCCTGGGTAACTAAACCAGGGTGCGTATCCTGAAGGTGGGTCATCGGGTTTAGATTTACTGGTGAGTTCCAAGTGGCCGCTGGGAGAACAAAACCGCATCCGGGTAAAGTAGTTGGTGATGATCCTCCAGCGTACAGGCGTTAATAAGTCGTCTTCCCATATATCCGGGGCATCGCCATACATGACTTCAAAGAACTGGCGTGACTTCTCCTCACAACGAAGGACCTCATTCATTTCCTCAGCTAGGGCCTTAGCTTGATCGAGGGGCCATTGAGGAGGGATTCCAGCGTGAACCATGACGTAACCTCCACCTTCAATGAGCATCGGCTGCTGTTGAAGCCAGTGCAATAGTTCATCTCTGTCAGGTGCCCTGAGGATGTCATCCAGGGTATCACTCCGGCTAGGGCGACGAAGACCATGAGCGATGGCGAGTAGGTGTAAATCGTGGTTGCCCATGACCATGCGGAAGTGACTGCCGAGGTTATAGCAAAATCGTAGGGTCTCCAGAGACTCTGGACCCCGGTTAACTACATCACCCACCGACCACAAGTAATCACTGGTAGAGTCAAATTCAACCCGGTCCAATAGCTGCTTGAGAGGTTGAAGGCACCCTTGTATGTCGCCGACTGCATAGGTCGTCAATGAACCGACCCTGGTACTGATAAAAGAAAGGCGGGAATTGGTACATCAAAAGTTTCTCCAGAATCGAGAACCATTTGATAGCTACCTTCCATGGTGCCCACGGTTGTATCAAGAGTGACGCCGCTGGTATAGCGATGAGCTTGTCCGGGGGCGATCATCGGTTGTTCTCCGACAACACCGGGACCCTGTACCTCTTTGGTATTGGCGTTTCCATCGGTAATGAGCCAGTGGCGACTGATTAATTGAGCCGCTTCATTGCCTTGATTCTCAATGCTGACATGGTAGGCAAAGGCATAGGTGCTATTAGCGGGATCAGATTGGTCCGGCAAATATCCAGGGGTTACTACAACAACAATATGGGTCATAACAAAGATCCGATCCGATTGCTGAGCTGAACAAAATCTTCAACACTGAGTGTTTCAGGGCGACGTGTTAAGTCGATATCCAGTTGTTCGAGCTGCTCTGCCTTGAGCATGAGTTTCAGAGTATTGCGTATTGTCTTTCGCCGTTGCTGAAAGCAGGTTCTAACCAGTCGTGATAACAGCTGCAGGTCATCAGCCGGATAGGGTGGTTCTGGGTAGGGTAGCAGACGAACAATAGCTGATTCTACCTTGGGTGCCGGTCTGAATGCTGAGGGCGGGACTTGAAACAGAGGTTGAACATTGCAGTAATATTGGACCATGACACTCAGTCGACCGTAGTTCTTATCGCGAGGTGCAGCAGCAAGGCGAGTGACAACCTCCTTTTGCAGCATAAAATACATGTCATGAATTTGGCCGCTAAAACTGAGTAAATGAAACATGAGTGGCGTAGAGATATTGTAGGGTAGGTTGCCAATAATTCTCAGAGGTTTGCCTTCCAGATAAAATTGGCCAAAATCTGTTTTTAATGCGTCGCCTTGATGGATGTGGAAGTCGGGGTATTGCTGAAATTTTTTCTGTAAAATCGGAATGAGGTCTCGATCAAGCTCCACCACGTTTAGCTGAGGGCATTTTTCCAGTACAGGCCCCGTGATTGCCCCTTGGCCAGGACCGATTTCAATCAGATTTTGGCCGGGTGCTGGTGCAAT